>NZ_JBWKJZ010000050.1:0-45454 GCF_056431945.1 Streptomyces sp. NPDC045778 | reverse complement strand
CCTGGGTCTACCCCGGGCACGGCGACGACACGACGCTCGGCGCGGAGCGCCCGCACCTGCCGGAGTGGCGCGAGCGCGGCTGGTGACCGGGCGGGGGGGGGGGGGGGCCCCGGCCCCCCCCCCCCCCCCCCCCCCCCCCCCCCCCCAACCCCCCCCCACCCCCCCCCCCCCCCCACCCCCCCCCCCCCCCCCCCCCCCCCCGGGGGGCGCCCTCGGCTCAGAAAAGGGGGCGGATCAGCCCTGCTTCTGCTGCTTGCGGGACTTGTCACCCACCATGACCAGGCCCGCGATCACCAGGAAGAGGACGATCGGTGCCGCGACGTACAGCCCGAGCGTCTCGGCGACGCTCAGCTTGGGAGCCGGGTCGTCGCCGTCGTCGCGGGTGAGCGCGAGCGCGGGGGACGACATGAGCAGCATCATCAGCGTCGTACCGGTGGCAACGGCACCGGCGCGCAGGGCGTTCTTCTTGTCCACGATGCCAAACTAGCGAACGGCTCCGCGGGCCGCGCGCCCGGGGTGCCATCAGGGGACGGTGCCCGGGCCCCGGCGGGCCCGGTCCGCGCGGAACTCCCGGAACTCCCGGAACACGTCGAGCAGCCCGTGCAGGCGCGGCGACGCCGTCAGGTCCTCCAGGGACACCGGGCGGCCGTCGGCGTCGGCGATGGGCAGGCGCCAGTTCGGATACGCGTCCAGGGTGCCCGGCAGGTTCTGCGGACGGCGGTCGCCGACCGTGTCCGGCAGCCAGACCCCGACGAGCCGGGCCGGGGTCGCGAGCAGCAGCCGGTGCAGCGCGCGCACCTCGTCCTCCTCGTGCCCGGCGCCGCAGGGCAGCAGCCCGAGCCGGGAGGCGAGCGCCAGCCATTCGCGTACGTCGGCCGCGGCCTCGGCCCGCTCCGCGGCCAGCGGGCGGGTCAGCAGGCCGAGGTCGTGGCGGAGCCCGACGTGCTCGCCGGTGACGCGGGCGGCCGTGGAGGGCAGGTCGTGGGTGGTGGCGGTGGCGAGACAGTCCGCGCGCCAGTCCCCGGGCGGCAGCACCTCGCCCGTACGGGCCCAGTCCCGTTCGAACCACAGGACCGACGTGCCAAGGACCCCGCGCTCGCGCAGCGTCTCCCGCACGCCCGGCTCGACGGTGCCGAGGTCCTCGCCGATCACGAGCGCGTCCGCGCGGTGCGCCTCCAGGACGAGGGCGGCGAGCATCGCTTCGGCGTCGTAACGCACGTACGTGCCCTCCGTGGGCGGGCGGCCCGCGGGCACCCACCACAGCCGGAACAGGCCCATCACGTGGTCGATGCGCACCGCGCCCGCGTGCCGCAGCGCCGCGCGCAGGAGTTCGCGGAACGGCGCGTACCCGGACTCGGCGAGCCGGTCGGGCCGCCACGGGGGCAGGTTCCAGTCCTGGCCGCGCGCGTTGAAGGCGTCCGGGGGCGCGCCCGCCGACATGCCCGCCGCGAAGCAGCGGCGCTGCGCCCAGGCGTCGGCGCCGTCCGGGTGCACGCCCACCGCCAGGTCGTGGACGAGTCCGATGCCCATGCCCGCGACCCGCGCGGCCCGCTGCGCGGCGGCCAGTTGCTCGTCGACGTACCAGGCGAGGCGCTCGTGGAAGTCGACGCGGCCCATCAACTCGGTGCGGGCGCGGGCGGTTTCGCGGCTGTCCGGGTCGCGCAGGGGCACGGGCCAGGCGTGCCAGTCGGGTCCGTGCCGCTCGGCGAGCGCGTACCAGGTGGCGTGCGCCTCCAGGGCCGCGCCGCGCTCGGCGAGGAAGTCGCTGTACGCGGCGCAGCGGCCGGGCCCGAGCGGCACCCGCGCGGCCAGTTCGAGCGCCTCGGCCTTGGCCGCCCACACGGCGTCGCGGTCGATCAGCGCGCCGTCCCGCAGCACCGCTCGGCGCAGTGCGTCGCCGCGTTCGAGGAGGGCGCTCGCCCGCTGCCGGGCCGCGCCGCGCAGCCGCGCGAACTCCGGTACGTCCTCCACCCGCAGATGGACGGGGTCGGGGAAGCGGCGCGACGACGGCCGGTACGGGGAGGGGTCGCTGCTGCCGCCGGGCGGCGCGGGCACCGCCGCGTGCAACGGGTTCACCTGGACGAAGCCCGCGCCCACCGAGCGCCCCGCCCACGCGGCGAGATCCGCCAGGTCACCCAGGTCACCCATGCCCCAGGAGCGGCGGCTCAGGAGCGAGTACAGCTGGACGAGGAACCCGTACGCCCGCGCGCGCGGCTCCGGCGCGCGGCCCGGGGCGACGAGGAGATGGGCTTCGGCGACGACCCCGTCCGGGGTGGTGGCGCGCAGCCGGTGGGCGCCCAGCGGGAGGGGCGGGGGCGGCGAAGGCGTGTCCCAGGTGAGGGTGGAGCCCTGCTCGGTGCGCAGGTCGATGCGGGTGCGGGCGGGGAGCGCGCGGAGGGGCTCGGGGCGGGGCTCGGGGCGGGAGTCGGGGAGGGCGCCCGCCTTCGGCTTGTCCTCCTGGCGGCCTTCCGGTCGCGGTAACTCCTCCTGACGGCCTTCCGGTTCGAGCCAGTGGACCAGGGTCGGGGGCAACAGCCTTTCCCGCAGGGCCCGTTCGCGCGCGTCGAGGGCCGCTGCCACCGCGTCCGGCGTACTCGCGTCGACGTCGAGTGCGGCGAGCGCGGCGACGACCGCGGCCTCACAGGCCTGGACCGTGCGGCCCGGGGACGGGGAGTAGGAGGTGGCCACGCCGTGCAGGGCGGCGAGCCGGGTCAGGGTCACCCGTGGCCCTTAGATCCCGGCCGGGTCCAGGCCCGCGGCCGTGCCCGTGGAGGTCGGCTCGCTGGTGAGGGGCGCGGCGTCGGTGAGCGGCGGCTCACTGGTCAGCGGCGCGGCGTCGGCGAGCGGGGGCTCGCTGGTCAGGGGCGGCTCCAGGCAGCCGAGGGAGCCGGATCCTTCGAGCCCTGAGTCCGGGTGCGAGACCTCCAGGGGGAGGCCGGACGGGAGAAGATTCGCCGAAGGGGGCACAGAACGCTCCTTGTTTCGCGGGTGGGCGCGGATGCGCGTGGGATTTCGCGGGCTTCGGTTCCCGGGGGCATACCCACTGCGGCGGACCGCAGACGCAAACGACCCGCGAAGGTGACGCTGGTCACAGTCCCCCGGCCGGAGTTCGGGCGCGGGCCGGAGCCCTGGATCGGGGCGGGGCGGGCCGGGGGCGCCCGCGCGAGGGCCGGGCCCCGGCGTTGACACCCGCCCCGCCCCAATGGTGGGCTCAGTGCTCTACGTAATCACGCGTGCGACCAGAGTGACGAGGAGGGGGCCGTGCAACTGCGGGGCAGAAAGGGCGTGGCCGCCGTCGCCGCGGCCGTCATCGCGGGCACCCTGACCACCACCACCGCCCTCACGGAACCGGCCGTCGCCACCCCACCGCCCCCGGGCGACCCCCGTACGGAGCCCGAGCGGACGACGGACGGGCCCCCACAGGTGTGGCCCCGCCCCCACGAGCTGGTGCGCACGGCCACCGCCCCGGTCACCGTCGGCGACGCGGTCGCGCTGATCGCCGGGGACGCCGACCCGCACGCCCTGGACGCCCTGCGTACCCTCCTCAGGAGCGCGGGCGCGCGACAGATCACGGAGGCGCGCGACGGCTCCCCGCCCCCGCCCGGCCCCCACCTGGTGGTCCGCGCGGGAGGTGCCGGCGCGGACGACGCGCTGCGGGCGCTCGGCTCCCGGCCGCGCGCCGGCCTGTCGGCGGGGGGCTACCGCCTCGCGGTGGGCGAGGTCGCGGGCCGGGACACGGTGGCCCTGGACGGCGTCGGCCCGGACGGCCTCTTCCACGCGGTGCAGACGCTGCGGCAACTCCTGGACCCCCAAACCCGCCAGGTCCCCGGCGTCCGCGTCCGGGACTGGCCAGCGGCCCCGGTGCGCGGTCTGACGGAGGGCTTCTACGGCACGCCCTGGACACACCGGCAGCGCCTCGCCCAGCTGGACTTCCTGGGCCGCACGAAGCAGAACCGGTATCTGTACGCGCCGGGTGGCGACCTGTACCGCCAGGCCCGCTGGCGCGAGCCGTACCCGGCGGCGCGGCGCGCCGAGTTCCGCGCCCTCGCCGAGCGGGCCGCCCGCAACCACGTGACGCTCGCCTGGGCGGTCGCCCCCGGCCAGGGCATGTGCCTGTCGTCGCCGCGGGACGTGCGGGACCTGGCCCGCAAGGTGGACGCGATGTGGGCGCTCGGCTTCCGCGCCTTCCAGCTCCAGTTCCAGGACGTGAGCTACAGCGAGTGGCACTGCGACGAGGACGCGGCGGCCTTCGGGTCAGGGCCCCGGGCGGCGGCGCGGGCCCAGGCCAGGGTCGCGGGCGCCCTGGCCCGGCACCTCGCCGCTCGGCACCCGGGCGCGCCGCCCCTGTCCCTGATGCCGACCGAGTACTTCCAGGACGGCGCGACCGCCTACCGCCGGGCGCTCGCGCGCCACCTCGACGCGGGCGTCGAGGTGGCGTGGACGGGCGTGGGCGTCGTGCCGCGCACCATCACGGGCCGTGAACTGGCGGGCGCGCGCGAGGCGTTCGGCGCGCATCCGCTCGTGACGATGGACAACTACCCGGTGAACGACTTCGCGCGGGACCGCGTCTTCCTCGGCCCCTCCACGGGCCGCGAGCCCGCCGTGGCGCAGGGCTCCGCGGGCCTGCTCAACAACGCCATGGCGCAGCCCGCCGCGTCCCGCATCCCGCTGTTCACGGCCGCCGACTACGCGTGGAACCCGCGCGGCTACCGGCCCCACGCCTCCTGGCTCGCGGCGATCGACGACCTGGCGGGCGGCGACGAGCAGGCGCGCGCCGCGCTGCGGGCCCTCGCGGGGAACGCCGCCTCCTCCGTCCTCGCCGCCGAGGAGTCGGCCTGTCTGCGGCCCCTGCTGCGCGGCTTCTGGGCGGCCCGCGCGGCGCCGGGAGCGGCCGGAGCGGGGGCCGCGGCGCAGGCCCTGCGGTCCGCCTTCGGCGTCCTGCGCGCGGCGCCCGAGGGCCTCGCGGGCACGGAGGTGGAGCGTGAAGTGGCGCCCTGGACGGCGCAGTTGGCGCGCTACGGCGCCGCGGGCGAGGCGGCCGTCGAGATGCTGGGCGCGGCCGACCGCGGCGACGGGGCCACCGCCTGGCGCGCGGCCCGTGCGCTGCGCGGCCTCCGCGGCGAACTGCGGACCGGAGGCGTGACGGTCGGCGAGGGCGTCCTGGACCCCTTCCTGGACCGTGCCGAGCGGGCGTACGGGCAGTGGGCGGGGCTCGACGGCGAGCACGCGGCCGACGGGCCCGGCGCCCGCTGGGGGCGGGCCCGGCCGCTGGCCGCCGTGACGGCCCTGACGGACCCCGGCACCCGGGGAGTGGTGGAGGCGCACGTGCCGGGTGCGGGCTGGCGCCGTCTCACCGGGCTCTCCGCGTCCGGGTTCACCGAGGCACGGCCTGAGCCGGGGCCGCAGGCCGACGCCGTACGGGTCCTCGCGTCCGGCGGAACGGTCCGGCACCTGGCGCCCTGGTTCGCCGACGGCCCCGCGGTCCGCCTGACGCCGGGCCCCGCCGAGGTGGACGCGGAGATCGGCGGCGCCCCCGCGCGGCTGACGGCGAGGCTGCTCCCGCGCCGCCCCGGCGCCGTGCGCGGGCGGCTCGAAGCGCGGGCGCCCCGGGGCGTCCAGGTGCGTGTCCCGGAGACGACGGCGCTGCCGCGCGGCACCCAGGTCGAGGTGCCGCTGGACGTGACCGTCCCCGCGGGCACGCCGACGGGGACGTACGAGGTCACGGTGGCCTTCGCGGGCGAGACCCGGGCGGTGGCGGTGCGGGCCTTCCCCCGCACCGGGGGTCCGGACCTGGCGCGCCGCGGGCGGGCCTCGTCGTCGGGCGACGAGACGGCGGACTTCCCGGCCGCGGCCGCGCTCGACGGCGACGCCGCCACCCGCTGGTCCTCGCCCGCCGATGACGCCGCCTGGTGGCAGCTGGAGCTGGCCGAGCCGGTGCGGCTCGGCCGGGTGGTGCTGCGCTGGCAGGACGCGTACGCCGCCGCGTACCGGATCCAGACGTCCGCCGACGGCAGGACCTGGCGCACGGCCGCCACCGTGCGAAGCGGGCGCGGCGGGCGCGAGTCGATCCGCATGGACGCGCCGGGCACCCGCTTCGTCCGGGTGCGGGGCGACCGGCGGGCGACGCGCTTCGGCTACTCGCTGTGGTCGGTGGAGGCCTACGCCGTGGCCGGAGCGGCGGGGCCCGCCGGGACGGGCTGAGGCCGGACCCCGGTCCCGTACGTCCGTGTCGTCTCCGGCCCCGTACGTCCGTGTCGTCTCCACGACGCCGCGCATCCTGGCCGTGCGGCGTCGTGGGGACGACGGCCGGGCGACGACGAAGGCCCGGATCGATCCGGTCCCCTAGGCGGAGATGCCGTCGATCCGGGCCATCGCGTCGTCCGCGCCGAACGGCTGCAAGTACGGCAGCCAGCGCGGGTCCCTATGCCCGGTGCCGATGATGCGCCAGGCCAGGCCCGTGGGCGGGGCGGGCTTGTGGCGCAGGCGCCAGCCCAGCTCCAGCAGGTGCCGGTCGGCCTTCACGTGGTTGCAGCGGCGGCAGGACGCCACCACGTTGTCCCAGGCGTGCTGGCCGCCGCGGCTGCGCGGAACGACGTGGTCGACGCTGGTTGCGACGCCACCGCAGTACATGCACCGGCCGCCGTCACGGGCGAACAGCGCACGTCGCGTCAGAGGAACGGGCCCCCGGTAGGGGACCCGCACGAACCGCTTCAGCCGGACCACGCTGGGTGCGGGGATGGTGCGGGTCGCGCTGTGCATGAAGGCGCCGGACTCCTCGAGGCAGAGTGCCTTGTTCTCCAGGACGAGGACGAGCGCGCGGCGGAGCGGTACGACGCCAAGGGGCTCGTACGACGCGTTGAGGACCAGGACATGCGGCACGGAGGCCTCCTTGTACGCCGGCGGCGCGTGGCTCGCGCCGGGACGATCTGTGGACCAGTTTCCCCTCATGCCTGGTCGTAGCGCCACCATGTGCCGGTAACGGCCTTGAAGTGTTTTCAACCACACCCCGCGGGACCCGCTGATGACACGTGCCCCCACCCGTGACCAGCCGCTGGTCACCGGGTGATCACGCGATCGCCTTCGAACATGACAACGATCCCCACACAATGCCCCGTTAGTGTGGTGGGTCTGCCCGGCGCATCTCCTGGGCAGACCGCTATGCCTGGAGGTACCCGCCGTGTTCCTGTCCGTGCTCTCGGCCGCCGGGACGGACCCGGACCCGACGAAGTCACCGGAACCCGTGACGCTCGACGACGCCCACGAGAGCGCCCAGAACGCCGCGAGCTGGGTCGAGGAGAACTGGTCGACGTGGCTCGCGATCGGCCTGCGCATCCTGCTGATCGTCGTGATCGCGATGGTCCTCAGAGTGCTCGTGCGGCGCACCATCACCAAGTTCATAGACCGGATGAACCGCACGGCGCAGGCCGTGGACGGCACCGCGCTCGGCGGGCTCCTGGTCAATGTGGAGCGGCGGCGGCAGCGCTCGCAGGCCATCGGGTCCGTGCTGCGCTCGGTGGCGTCGTTCCTGATCCTCGGCACGGCCGCCCTCATGGTGCTCAGCACCTTCGAGATCAACCTCGCGCCGCTGCTCGCCTCGGCCGGTGTGGCCGGTGTCGCGATCGGCTTCGGCGCGCGCAACCTGGTCACCGACTTCCTCTCCGGCGTCTTCATGATCCTGGAGGACCAGTACGGCGTGGGTGACTCCATCGACGCCGGGGTGGCCTCCGGCGAGGTCATCGAGGTGGGCCTGCGCGTCACCAAGCTGCGCGGCGACGACGGTGAGATCTGGTACGTGCGCAACGGCGAGGTCAAGCGCATCGGCAACCTCTCCCAGGGCTGGTCGACGGCCGGGGTCGACGTGACCGTGCGCCCCGACGAGGACCTGGACAAGATCAAGCGGGTGCTCGGCGAGGTCGGCGAGCGCATCGGCAAGGACGAGCCCTGGAACGAGCAGCTGTGGGGCCCGGTCGAGGTGCTCGGCCTGGACAGCGTGCTGCTCGACCAGATGGTGGTGCGCGTCTCGGCGAAGACGATGCCGGGCAAGTCGCTCGGCGTGGAGCGCGAGCTGCGCTGGCGCATCAAGCGGGCCTTCGACGCGGCGGGCATCCGCATCGTGGGCGGCCTGCCGCTCGCGCCGGAGCAGGCGCCTGCCGCCGACCCGACGGCGGGCATGGCGGCGCCGTCCGCCTACGCCTCGGCGACGTCCCCGCAGTCCCTCACGGCCTCGCCGATACCGCCGCCGAACCTGTCGAAGTAGCCGACGGGCCCTGCCGGTCGACTGTTTTCGGACACCTGTCGCAGAGCCTTTTCACCGCCCTTGGGGGCGCCCGGCACCGACCGGGCGCCCCCTTCGGCGTATCCGGCCCGCATGAGCGCCCCCGGGGTTCCTCCGCAGATAACGACTTGGTTGCCCCCGCGCCGCCCACTCTTGACGGGTCCTTCACGGCGGCTTACGTTCCTCGCAACCAATAGGAAGCCTTCCTAACAGTGCTGTGAGGAAGGCGGGCCGCCGAAGGGCAGGTGTCGTAAGCGATGGCCGGAACCACCCCGTCCAACGGGTCGCCCGGTGTGCCGGGCACGCCCCGTGTGCTCCGCGCCATGAACGACCGCGCCGCGCTCGACCTGCTCGCCGCCCACGGACCGCTCACCCGCACCCGCATCGGCGAGCTGACCGGCCTGTCCAAGCCCACCACCTCACAGCTGCTCAGCCGCCTGGAGAGCGCGGGCCTCGTCCGCACCACCGGCCGCCAGAGCGGCCGGCCAGGACCGAACGCCGTCCTGTACGAGATCGACCCCGCCCTCGGCGGCGTCGCCGCCCTGTCCGCCGACCCCACCGGGCTCACCGCCCTGGTCGCCGACCTCACCGGGCGCGAGGTGGGCCGCTTCCGCATCGAGGCCGACGCCGTCGCGGAGGACGTGCGCCACCGCACCGCCCAGCTCGTCGTCGAGGCCGTGGACGGCGCCCTCGACCGGGCCGGGCTCGGCCACGACGACCTGCGCGCCACCGTCATCGGCACGCCCGGCGCCATCGACCCGCACGACGGCCGGCTCCGCTACGCCCCGCACCTGCCCGGCTGGCACTCGCGCACCCTGCGCGCCGAACTGGCCGAGGTGCTCGGCACCCCGGTCACCATCGAGAACGACGTGAACCTCGCCGCCATCGCCGAGCAGTACGAGGGCGCCGCCCAGGACCACGACGACTTCGTGCTCGCCTGGCTGGACGAGGGCGTGGGCGCCGCGATCGTCCTCGGCGGCACCCTGCTGCGCGGCGCGACCGGCGGCGCGGGCGAGATCGGCTACATGCCCGTGCCGGGCGCCCCGCTCCTGCGCGGCCCCGAGCCGACGCCCGAGTCCTACCGCGGCGGCTTCGAGAGCCTCGTCTCCGCCTACGCGATCCGCAAGCGCACGGGGGCCGCGTCGCTCACCGACGCGCTCGCCGACCCCGCCGCGCGTGACGAGCTGGCCGGCCACATCGCCACCGGCCTCGCCGCGGTCGTGGCGGTGGTCGACCCCGAACTCGTCGTGCTGTCCGGCCAGGTCCCGCAGGCGGGCGGCGAGGCGCTGCTCCGGCGCGTCGAGGAGGAGCTGACGGGCCTCGCCCTGCCGCGCCCGCTCCTGCGCGTCAGCGAGCTGGACGGCGACCCGATCCTCACCGGCGCCCTGCGCACGGCCCTCACCCAGGCCCGGGACACGCTCTTCGACACGGCCTGAGCCACACCCCCCTTCCCTTCCTCCCCTCCCCTCTCCCGCTCCCTCCCGCAAAGGAAGTCCGCCATGCCGCGATGGCGCATACGCGCACGCGTGCCGGTCGTGCTCGCCGCCGCCGGACTGCTCCTGTCCGGCTGCGCCAACCCGAGCACCGGCAGCGACGACGACGATCCGACCAAACCCGTGACGCTGAAGTTCTGGCACGGCTGGTCGGCGCCCGGCGAGGTCAAGGCGATCAACGAGAGCATCGACCGGTTCGAGAAGCTGCACCCGAACATCAAGGTCAAGGCCACCCTCAACGTCACCGACGCCACGATCAACCAGGCCCTGCGCGCGGGCGGCGGCGAGGCCCCCGACGTGGTGTCGTCGTTCACCACCAACAACGTGGGCCAGTACTGCGATTCGGGCATGTGGGTCGACCTCGACCCGTTCATGAAGAAGACCGGGCTCGACAAGAAGAAGACCTTCCCCCAGACCCTGCTCGACTACACGAGCTACCAGGGAAACCAGTGCGCGCTCCCGCTCCTCGCGGACGCGTTCGGCATGTACTACAACAAGGACCTCTTCGAGGAGGCGGGCATCAAGCGCCCGCCGCGCACCATGTCGGAGCTGAAGGCCGCGGCGAAGAAACTCACCGTGCGCAGCGGCAAGGACTCGTACGAGCGGGTCGGCTACATGCCCAACTTCCGGCTCTACCAGGGCAGCCCCGACCGCCTCTTCGCGCAGTGGGGCCCGCGCTACTTCGACGCCGACGGAAAGTCGCGGCTGGCGAAGGAACCCGCCTCGTACGACTACTTCAAGACGACGAACGCGTTGATCGACGCGCAGGGCGGCTTCGACGACCTGGAGAAGTTCCGCCTGACCTTCGGCGACGAGATGTCCGGCCAGAACGCCTTCCTCACCCAGAAGCTCGCCATGGTCCTGGACGGCGAGTGGCGCGGCCTGATGCTGAAGGACGCCAAGGCGAAGTTCAACTGGGACGTCGCGCCCCTTCCGGTGCCCGACGACCAGGAGGACCGCTACGGCCGGGGCTTCGTCACCGGCACCGTCGCGGGCATCGCGCACAGCAGCAAGCACCAGAACGCGGCCTGGGAGCTGGTCAGGTTCCTGACGGCCGACACCGACCAGGTCGTGAGGTTCGCCAACGCGATCCACAACGTGCCGTCCACGTACGCGGCCCTCAAGTCACCGAAGCTGGACGCCGATCCTAGGTTCCGCACCTTCTTCAAGATCCTTGAGAACAAGCACAGCCAGGCGCTGCCGCCCACCACCAACGGCAACGCGTACGTCGTCTCGCTCGCGGACTACGCGTACTCCGTGGAAGCCGGACGCGCGAAGGACCTGCGCGAGGGCCTGAAGAAGCTCGACGACCAGATCGACGCCGACAACCTCCAGTCGGAGAACTGAGGAGGGCCCGCCATGGCAACACTCTCACCCCCGACGCGCCGCAGACTGCGCGTGCTCGGCTTCCTCTCCCCCTGGCTGATCGGCTTCAGCGTCTTCTTCGCGTACCCGCTGATCGCCACCGTCTACTTCTCGTTCATGCACTACAACCAGATCAAGGAGCCCACGTTCGTGGGCCTGAAGAACTGGCGGTACGTGTTCGAGCAGATGCCGCTCTTCGGGCCCGCCCTGTGGAACACGCTGTGGCTGGTCGTCGTGATGGTGGCCCTGCGCGTGCTCTTCGGGCTCTCGCTCGGGCTGCTCGTGACGAAGATCAAGAGCGGGGTCGGGTTCTTCCGCACCGCGTTCTACATCCCCTACCTGGCCCCGCCCGTCGCGGCCACGGTCGCCTTCGTCTTCCTGCTCAACCCCGGCTCGGGCCCGGTCAACGAGATCCTCTCCAAGGTCGGCATCGACGCGCCCACCTGGTTCAACGACCCGAACTGGGCCAAGCCGTCGCTCGTGATGCTCTCCCTGTGGGGCATCGGCGACCTCATGGTGATCTTCATGGCGGCGCTGCTCGACGTCCCCAAGGAGCAGTACGAGGCCGCCGACCTTGACGGCGCGGGCGCCTGGGCGAAGTTCCGGTACGTCACCTGGCCGTCGATCACACCCATCGTGATGTTCGCCGTGGTCACCGGGATCGTGCAGACCATGCAGTACTACACGCAGGCCCTGGTCGCGGGGAAGGTCGCCTCCGGCGTCAACATCGGCCCCGGCTCGGTCATCCAGCCCGGCTACCCCGACCACTCGACGCTCACGGTCCCGCAGCTCGTCTACTCGATGGGCTTCCAGAACTTCAACACCGGTGCGGCGTGCGTGCTCTCGCTCGTGCTCTTCGCCATCGCCATGGCCGCGACCCTGCTGCTCATGCGCAAGCGCTCGGGCCTGCTCTCGGCGGAGGACTGATCCCCATGACTTCCACGACACTCAGCGCGCCCGCCGCGCAGTCCGCCACGGCACCCGCGCGGCCCCACGGCCCGGAGGCCGCCCGCGCCCGCCGCAAGCGGATACTCCACTGGATCGCCGTGCACAGCGTCGCGATAGCCGTGGCCCTGCTCTTCGTCCTGCCCTTCGTCTTCGTCTTCCTGACATCCGTGATGAGCGACGAGCAGGCCATGAGCGGTGACCTGTGGCCGTCCTCCTGGCACTGGGAGAACTACAGGACCGTCTTCGAGACCGACGGCTTCCTCACCTGGTGGCGCAACTCCCTGATGTACGCGGGCCTCGGCACCCTCTTCACCGTGTGCTCCGCGATCCCCGTCGCGTACGCGCTCGCCAAGTTCCGCTTCCGCGGCCGCCGCACCGCGATGCTGCTCGTCATCTCCACGATGATGCTGCCGCCGCAGGTCATCGTGATCCCGATGTACCTGGTGTGGGCCCAGCAGTTCCACCTGTCCGGCACGCTGTGGCCGCTGATCATCCCGATGGCGTTCGGCGACGCGTACTCGATCTTCCTGCTCCGGCAGTTCCTCCTGACCATCCCCAAGGAGTACATCGAGTCGGCGCGCGTCGACGGCTGCGGCGAGTTCCGTACGCTCCTCACGATCATCGTGCCGATGGCCAAGCCCGGCATCGCCGCGATCGCGCTCTTCCAGTTCTTCTACTGCTGGAACGACTACTTCGGCCCGCAGATCTACGCGGCCCAGGACCCGGGCTCCTGGACCCTCAGCTACGGCCTGGAGTCCTTCAAGAGCGCGCACATGGTGAACTGGAACATGACCATGGCGGCGACCCTCCTTGTCATGGCTCCGGTCATCGTCATCTTCTTCTTCGCACAAAAGGCCTTCGTGGAAGGCGTCACCCTCACCGGAGTAAAGGGCTGATTCAGCAATGAAGCTCGCAGTGGTCGGCGGAGGCTCGACCTACACACCCGAACTCATCGACGGCTTCGCCCGATTGAGGGACACCCTGCCGATCGAGGAACTCGTCCTCGTCGACCCGGCGGCGGAGCGCCTCGACCTCGTCGGCGGCCTCGCCCGGCGCATCTTCGCCAAGCAGGGCCACCCGGGCCGGATCGTCACCACCTCCGACGTGGACGCGGGCGTCGCCGACGCCGACGCGGTCCTGCTCCAGCTGCGCGTCGGCGGCCAGGCGGCCCGGCAGCAGGACGAGACCTGGCCCCTGGAGTGCGGCTGCGTCGGCCAGGAGACCACCGGCGCGGGCGGCCTCGCCAAGGCCCTGCGCACCGTCCCGGTCGTCCTCGACATCGCCGAGCGCGTCCGCCGCACCAACCCGAACGCCTGGATCATCGACTTCACCAACCCCGTCGGCATCGTCACCCGCGCGCTGCTCCAGGCCGGGCACAAGGCCGTCGGCCTGTGCAACGTGGCGATCGGCTTCCAGCGGAAGTTCGCCGCGCACCTGGGCGTGGACCCGGCGCGGGTGCACCTCGACCACGTGGGCCTCAACCACCTCACCTGGGAGCTGGGCGCCCGCCTCGGCGGCCCCGAGGGCGAGAACGTCCTGCCCGGCCTGCTCGCCGAGCACGGCGAGGCCGTCGCGGCCGACCTGCGCATGCCGCGGACCCTGGTGGACCGCCTGGGCGTCGTCCCGTCCTACTACCTGCGCTACTACTACCAGCACGACGAGGTCGTACGGGAGCTGGCCACCAAGCCCTCGCGGGCGGCCGAAGTGGCGGAGATGGAACGGCGGTTGCTGGCGATGTACGGCGACCCGGCGCTCGACGAGAAGCCGGAGCTGCTCGCCAAGCGCGGCGGCGCGTTCTACTCGGAGGCGGCCGTGGATCTCGCGGCGTCCCTCCTGGGCGGCGGGGGCAGCCCCTACCAGGTGGTCAACACCTACAACAACGGCACGCTCCCCTTCCTCCCCGACGACGCGGTCATCGAGGTCCAGGCCTCCGTCGGCAAGGAGGGCGCCACGCCGCTCGCCGTGCCCTCGCTCGACCCGCTCTTCTCCGGCCTGGTCGCGAGCGTCACGGCGTACGAGGACCTGGCGCTGCACGCGGCCCTGCACGGCGGCCGCGACCGCGTCTTCAAGGCGCTGCTCGCCCACCCCCTGATCGGCCAGTACGCGTACGCCGACCAGCTCACCGACAAGCTGATCGCGCACAACCGGGAGCACCTCGCGTGGGCGTGAGTTCCGTGCTCGCCATCGACGCGGGCAACAGCAAGACCGACGTCGCGGTGGTCGCGGCCGACGGCAGCGTCGTCGGCACGGCCCGCGGCGGCGGATTCCGGCCCCCGCAGGTCGGCGTCGAGCCGGCCGTGGACGTCCTCGCGGAGGCGGTGGGCCGGGCCCTGGAGGAGGCGGGCCTCACCTCCGTCGGCCATGTCTCGGCCTGCCTCGCCAACGCGGATCTCCCCGTCGAGGAGCGGGAGTTGACCGACGCCCTGCGCCGGCGCGGCTGGGGCGGGACCGTCGACGTGCGCAACGACACCTTCGCGGTGCTGCGCGCCGGCCTCGTCGAGGACGCGGAGCCGCGCGGTGTCGCCGTGGTGTGCGGCGCGGGCGTCAACTGCGTGGGCATGCTGCCCGACGGGCGCACCGCCCGCTTCCCCGCCATCGGCAAGATCTCCGGCGACTGGGGCGGGGGCGGCCACCTCGCGCAGGAGGCCCTGTGGCACGCGGCCCGCGCCGAGGACGGGCGCGGCGGGCCCACCGCGCTGATGCGTGACCTGCCCGCGCACTTCGGGCTCGACTCCATGTACGCGCTCATCGAGGCGCTGCACCTGGGGCGCATCGAGGCGGCGCGCCAGCACGAGCTGACGCCCGTCCTCTTCGCCGCCGCGGCGGCCGGGGACGCGGTCGCGGGGGCCCTTGTCGACCGCATGGCCGAGGAGGTCGTCGCCATGGCCACGGTGGCGCTCGCCCGCCTCGGCCTCCTGGAGGAGGAGGTGCCCGTGCTCCTCGGCGGCAGCGTCCTGGCCGCGCGGCACCGGCGCCTCGACGACGGGGTACGCCTGCGGCTCGCCGAGCGTGCCCCCAAGGCGGTGCCCCGCGTCGTCACCGAACGCCCCGTCCTGGGCGCGGCCCTCCTGGCCCTCGACACCATCGACTCCCCCCCAACCTCCCACCACCGCCTCCGCCACCACTACACCCGTTGACCCGCCGGGGCCCCGATCACCACCCCAGCTCAAAGAACCGCGCTAACGCGCTTGTCCTCAAACGCCGGACGGGCTGGGTACTAACCGCCCACGAAAGCAGACGCGCAAGCCGCTAGGCCGGGGCCCGGCCAGGTCACCGGGGTGGTAACGGGCGGGCGGGTGGGAGAAACCGCCGCGGCAGCGGCGGGACAGCCGAACGACGAACCGCAAGCCGCCAGGCCGGGGCCCGGCCAGGCCGCCGGGGTGGGAACGGGCGGGCGGGTGGGAGGAACCCGCCGCGGTAGCGGAGGGGGGCGGGAAGGGAACCGGACGGGAGTCGAGCGCGTGTTCCCAGGTGCACGGCCCACCGCATTCGCACAAGATCGGGCCAAGCCCCGTGCGCAACCCCGCCCCGCCGGAGATACTTGCGCCCGAGCACCACTTCCCGCCCAAGGCCCAGGGGCCAGGAAGAAGCGGCGGTGCCACGCCCATTGACCAAGGGGGAGGTCGAGGCCCAGGTGACACACCCGCCAGCAGCACCCGAGGCACACAAGGCGCCCAAGGCACCGATGGCACCCGAGGCCCCGCCCGCCGCGGCGCGCCCCGACCCCCTGCCCGGCCCCCCGCCCAAGGCCCCCGCGCGCGAGCCCGCCTGGGCGGAAGGCGTCAAGCGCCTGCGCAAGGCGGCCACCACGGAACCGGGCAGGCTCCGCGTCATCGGCGCGGTCCTGGCCGCCCTGGTCCTGGCGTTCGGCGCGGTCACCACGTGGGAGACGACGTCACGGGCGGACGCGGCGGACCGCGTCCTGCACCGCAGCCAGCCGCTGACCGCGGACGCCGCCGCGATCTACCGCTCCCTCGCGGACGCCAACACGGCCGCGTCCACCGGCTTCCTCGGCGGCGGCCAGGAGCCCGCGGACATAAGGGAGCGCTACCAGCGGGACATCGAGCGGGCCAGCGAGAAGCTGGCCACGGCCGCGGCGAACGCGGGCTCCGGCGGCAACGGCTCGTCGGCAGCGGCGATCAGCGCGCTCAACAAGCTGCTGCCCCGGTACGCGTCCCTGATCGAGCGGGCCCGCGCCAACAACCGCCAGGGCCTCCCCCTCGGCGGCGCCTATCTGCGGTACGCGAACGACACCATGCAGACCCGCATGCTCCCCGCCGCCGAGAAGCTCTACAAGGCCGAGAACGAGCGCCTGGACGACGACTACGCCGACGCCGAGCCCTACCCGTGGGCCGCCCTGTCCCTCGGCGCCCTCGCCCTGGCCGCGCTCGTATGGACGCAGCGCCGCAACTACCGCCGCACGAACCGGGTGTTCAACGCGGGCCTGCTGGCCGCCAGCACGGCCGCCGCCGTCGTCCTGCTGTGGCTCGTCGTCGGCCACACCGTGGCCCGCTCCGGCCTCACCACGTCGTACGACGACGGCGTACGGTCCCTGACGGTGCTCAACGACGCCCGGATCAGTTCCCTGAAGGCCCGGGGCAACGAGAACCTGACGCTGGTCAGCCGGGGCGCGGAGACGACCGAGGACGGCAAGGACAAGTTCGACACGGCCTACCAGCAGCAGATGAACCGCCTCGCGGGCGGCTCGGGCCTGCTCTCGCAGGCGACCCGGCTCGCCGACGACGACGCGGGGCAGCGCCCGGTCGCCGCAGCGGCGGACAACGTGACCGAGTGGAAGGCCCGGCACAAGTCGGCCCGCGCCAGCGACGACGCCGGCTACTACGAGGCCGCGCTCGACAAGGTCATCGGCTCCGAGGGGGCCAAGGGCGAGTCGACGGGTGAGTCCTTCGACAATGTGGACGCCGCCCTGGACGAGGCACTCGCGCACGAGCAGCGGGAGTTCCAGCGAGCCGCGGAGGACGGCAAGGGCGCGATGGCGGGCCTGCCCGTCGGCGCCGCCGTGCTCGCGGTCCTCGGCGCGGCGGGCGCGGTGCTCGGCATCGGCCGCAGGCTGTCGGAGTACCGGTGAACGGGGCAGGGGTGACGGGGTGAAGGGAGGCACGAGGACGATGCGTACGCGACGTGACGGAGCCCGGTGGCACGGCGGGGGCGTGGCGCGGCTGCGCGGCTGGGGAGGCGTGGCCATGATGGCGCTCGCCTGCCTCCTGGCAGGCGCCCTCGCCCTGGTCCTGCCCCGGCTCAGCGACGGCGGCGGCAACGGCGCGGCGGCGAAAGCGGGTTCGCGGGCCGCCGACCGGCTCACGCAGGCCGCGCCCGCGCGCGCCGACGAGAAGTGCAAGGAGCCCGAGCGCAGCCTGCGGCCCTCGCCCAAGGACGGCCCGGTGCTCGAAGCGATCAAGAAGCGCAAGGTCAGGAAGCTCGTCGTGGGCGTCGACCAGAACAGCTACCGCTGGGGCTACCGCGACCCGAACAAGAAGAAGGGCGAGCTGGAGGGCTTCGACATCGACCTCGCCCACGAGATCGCCGAACGCCTGCTCGGCAAACGGGACGCGGTGGTGTTCCGGGCCATCCCCACCAACCAGCGCATCCCCGCCCTCCAGAGCGGCCAGGTCGACATGGTGGTCCGCACCATGACCATCAACTGCACACGCATCGGACAAGTCGACTTCTCGACCGCCTACTTCGAGACCGGCCAGCAGGTGCTCGCTCCCAGGAAGTCCACCATCACCGGCTACAACGACACCCTCAAGGGCAAGCGCGTGTGCTCGGCGGCGGGCTCCACGGCGGAGACCGCCCTCAAGGAGAACAGCTTCGGTGCCGACATCAAGACCACGGTGCCGAACCAACTCGACTGCCTGGTACGGCTCCAGCTGGGCCAGGTGGACGCGGTCCTCACCGACGGCGCGCTCGCCGCCGGCCAGGCCGCCCAGGACCCGACGGTCGCGCTGAAGGGCCAGCCGTTCACCACCGAGTACTACGGCGTGGCGATGAAGAAGGGCGCCGACGACCTGGTGCGGCGGGTGAACGACGTCCTGGAGGACTACCGCGAGGACGGCTGGAAGAAGTCGTACGACACCTGGCTCGCCGACGACCTGAGGCGGTCGGCGCGCCCGCCGAAGCCGAAGTACAAGGACTGACCGCCCCCGAAGGAGGGCAGCCCCCGGCTCCCGGAGCCGCAGGAGACGCCGAAGCCGATGAATGACCTGATACACGTGGACACGTAGAGCGGAGAGGTGATCGATGAGCGTCGCGGGACCCCCCGGCCCCGTCATGGACCGGGACGAGGTGGACCGTGCCCTTGCCCGCCTCGACGCCGAACACGAGGCGATCGAGACCTCGCTCCTCGCCCTCCAGGACCACGCGGGCCGCCGCCTCCTCGAAGGCGCCCGGCTCACCGGCGCCACCCAGGAGCGGTGGCTCGGCGCCGAGCACCAGATCACGCTCCTGTGGACGTACTTCGACGCGTACGCGGCCACCCTGCGCACCGCGCGCGAGGTGCGCGAGCGCAGGCGCTGGCCGAACCGCGACGACCTGATGGAGCTGACGCTGCTCCTGCGCGGCGAGAGCGTCACCCTCGCGGGCGGGCCCGCCCCCTCGATCACGGGACCCGCCTCCTCGATCACGGGACCCGCCAAGCTCACCGAGCGGTTCACCCTCGAAGAGCTGGTCGCGCGCATGAACGACCTGTACGCGCACTCCCTGGACACGGTCGTCGCCGCCGACGCCGTCTGGTCGGCGCTGCCCGCCCGCATCGACCTGCTCGCCGCCGAACTCCAGCGCACCCGGCAGCTCGCGCACTCCGTGGGCGTGCGCCCCGGCGAGCACCCCTCGGGCGACGACCTGGAGAACATCACCCAGGAGCTGACCCTGCTGCGCGAGCAGGTGGTGTCCGACCCGCTGGCGTTCTGGCAGCCCGCGCCGGGCAGCTCGGCCCCCGGCGGCGGCCGCCCGCACACCGACCGCTACGACAACGCGGCCCGCGCCCTGGAGGACGTACGCCGCGAGATCGACGCCGTACTCACCGTCCGCCAGGACGCCGAGACCCGGCTCGGCAAGCTGCGCGACCTCCTGTCGCGCGCGGACCGCACCCTCGCCGAGGCCCGCTCCGCGCGCGGCGAGGTCCTCGCGAAGATCGCCGCGTCCGAGGTACCCGCCGTCTCCGGCCCGCCGACCGCCCTCCAGGAACAGCTCGCGACGGCCGCCGACTACCGCCGCAACGCCCAGTGGCACCGCCTCTCGCCGCTCCTGGAGTCCCTGGAGCAGAAGGCCGAGGACGAACTCCTGCGCGCCCGCGAGTCGCTGACCGCCGTCACCGCGCCGCTCGCGGTCCGCGCTGAGCTGCGCGGCCGCCTCGACGCGTACAAGGCGAAGGTCGCCCGGCACGGCCTCGCCGAGGACCCGTTCCTCATCGAGCGGTACGACGCCGCGCGCCGGATGCTCTGGAGCGCGCCCTGCGACCTGCGCGTGGCCGAGCAGGCGGTGCTGCGCTTCCAGCAGGCCGCCGCCGAGGCCCTTGCACCGCGGGTCCCGCAACCGGGCGGGCCCGTCGACCGGAGGGGGGACGCATGAGCGAGCACACGGCCCAGAAGCCGACGGGGCCGCGACCGTGCCAGCGGCCCGGCTGCACGGGCGCGTACGAGGACGTGGGCGGCGGCGAGCTGTACTGCGACACCTGCGGGCTCGCCCCGGTCGTCTCGCCGCACGGCATGGTGGGCTCGCCCGCGACCGGCGTCACCGGCGGCGGCAAGGGCTCGGCCGCGTCGGGCCGGTCCGCCGCCTCCCGCTCCACGCGCGGCAGTTCGCGCTCGTCCCGCTCCCAGTCCTCGCGCCGCTCGGTCTCCGGCCGCCTCTCGCGCTCCCTGTCGGGCCGTACGTCGTCGCGGTCGGTCTCCGTCCGCAGCTCGGGCACCTCAAGCGGCTCCTCGGCCCGCTCCCGGCTCGGCATGGGCCTGGTCGCCGTGCCGGGGGTACCGCGCCCCGACCCGCGCGGCGCGGTGCAGCGCGACCCGGAGGTGCCCGAGCGCAAGCGGTTCTGCTCGCGCTCCGACTGCGGCGCCCCGGTGGGCCGCGCGCGCGGCGACCGGGCGGGGCGCACGGAGGGCTTCTGCACCAAGTGCGGCCACCCGTACTCCTTCGTGCCCAAGCTGAACCCGGGCGACGTCGTCCACGGCCAGTACGAGGTCGTGGGCTGCCTCGCGCACGGCGGCCTCGGCTGGGTGTACCTGGCGGTGGACCGCGCGGTGTCCGACCGCTGGGTGGTCCTCAAGGGCCTGCTCGACACCGGTGACCAGGACGCCATGGCCGCCGCGATCGCCGAGCGCCGCTTCCTCGCCGAGATCGAGCACGCCAACATCGTGCGGATCTACAACTTCGTCGAGCACCTCGACCAGCGCACGGGCTCCATGGACGGTTACATCGTCATGGAGTACGTGGGCGGCAAGTCCCTCAAGGAGATCGCCAACGGCCGCCGCACCACGGCGGGCAAGCGCGACCCGCTGCCGGTCGAGCAGGCGTGCGCGTACGGCATCGAGGCCCTGGAGGCCCTCGGCCACCTGCACAGCCGCAACCTGCTCTACTGCGACTTCAAGGTCGACAACGCCATCCAGACCGAGGACCAGCTCAAGCTCATCGACATGGGCGCCGTCCGCCGCATGGACGACGCCGAGTCGGCGATCTACGGCACGGTGGGCTACCAGGCGCCCGAGGTCGCCGAGGTCGGCCCCTCCGTCGCCTCCGACCTGTACACGGTGGCGCGCACCCTCGCGGTCCTCACCTTCGACTTCCAGGGCTACACCAACGTCTTCGTGGACTCCCTGCCCGACCCCGACCACATCGAGGTCTTCCGGCGGTACGAGTCCTTCTACCGGCTGCTCGTCCGGGCCACCGACCCCGACCCGGCCCGCCGCTTCGCCTCGGCGCAGGAGATGTCCGAGCAGCTCACGGGCGTCCTCCGCGAGGTGGTCGCCCTCCAGAGCGGCCGCCCGCGCCCGGCGCTGTCGACGCTGTTCGGCCCGGAACTGAAGGTCACGGACACGGAGCTGTTCGGGCAGATCGAGGGCGAGGTCTCCCTTCTTGGTGCCGCTGCGGGCAATCGTCCCGCAGGGCGAGTGGGGCCTCCCCTGCTCGAGCGAAGCCGAGAGCTCGGGGAAGGGTGGGCACAGCCCGAGGTGCCCCGCGCCCGTGCAGCTGGGGCCCCCGCCGGAGAGGACACGGCCCCCGTACCCGTAAAGCCCCTGGACACCCCGGCCGCAGCCCTGGCCCTGCCCGTCCCCCGGGTCGACCCCGCCGACCCCAACGCAGGCTTCCTCGCAGGCCTAGTGGACTCCACGGGCGGCGGCGAACTCCTCGCCGCCCTGCGCGCGGCCCCCGCCCGCTCCGCCGAACTCCGCCTGCGCGAGCTGCGCGTCCGCCTCACCCTGGGCGAACACACCCTGGCCGCGGGCGCCCTTGAGTCCCTGGAGACGGACTACCCGGACGACTGGCGGGTCGTCTGGTACCGGGGCGTCGCCGCCCTCGCCACCGGCGACCACGAGCACGCGGCCCTGTCCTTCGACGCGATCTACGACGCGTTCCCCGGCGAGCCCGCGCCCAAGCTCGCGCTCGGCCTGTGCGCCGAGGTCCTCGGCCAACTGGACAACGCCGCCGAGTACTACCGCCTCGTGTGGACCACCGACCCGAGCTACGTCAGCGCCGCCTTCGGCCTGGCCCGCGTCCAGCTCGCCACCGGCGACCGCGCGGGCGCCGTACGGACCCTGGAGTCCGTACCGGAGTCGTCGATCCACTACACGGCGGCCCGGGTCGCGGCGGTGCGGGCCCGGCTGCGACGGCGTATGACGTTCGACACGGCAAAGGGCCCGGGCGCGGGCTTCCTCGACGACCTGACGGCCGCCGCGGGGCAGGTGGAGGCCCTCGCGGGCTTCGGCCTCGACGCGGTGCGCAGGGAGCACCTGTCGACCGAGGTGCTCGGCACCGCGCTCGACTGGGTACTCTCCGGTAGGCACTCTGGTCACGCTTCCGCCCCGTCGACGGCCTCCGGCGACCGGCACACGCGGACCGTACTGCTCGGCAGCGATCTGGACGAGCGCGGCCTCCGGTTCGGTCTGGAGCGCGCGTACCGGACGCTCGCCCGGCTCGCCCAGGGTGGCGAGGAAAGGATCGAACTGGTGGAGCGGGCAAACCGCTTCCGCCCCCGGACGTGGGTGTGAGGATGTCGGAAATGCACCAACCGGCGGCCCTGTCGACGTGCCCCAGCTGCGAGTGGCCCCTCGACTCGGGCGACCTGTACTGCGGCGCGTGCGGCTACAACCTCTCGGCGGCCCCGGTGTCACCGGACGACCGCCCCACGCTTGCGATCAACGGCTTGCCCCGCTCCGCCGCCGAGCCCCCGGCGGCGCCGCCCGCCGGGCCCGCCGCGTGGCCCGCCGCCCCCGGCGCCACGCTCGGCAGCCGGGGTGACATCGCCGCGAGCGAGACCCAGGACGCGGACGACGTGAGCGTCCGGGAGAGCGCCGACTCGCGGGACGGGCACGCCGGCCGCGCCGAGGCGCCCCAGTCCCCCCAGTCCCACGACTACCCGCTGCCCGCCCCCGACCCGCGCGCCGCCACCCCGGCGGCCGGGGCCGCTCAGGCCTCTGAGGCCGCTGAGGTCAAGCTCTGCGTCGCCTGCCGCGCGGGCAGCGTCGCGCCGGACGGCTACTGCGAGAACTGCGGGCACGCCCAGCCGCGCGAGCGCGACCACATGGAGCGGGAGCTGGACGCCGTCGCCGCCGTCAGCGACCGCGGCCTGCGCCACCACCGCAACGAGGACGCCTTCGCGATCTCCACGGCCGCCCTGCCCGACGGCTCGCCCGCCGTCGTCGCGATCGTCTGCGACGGCGTGTCATCGGCGACCCGCCCCGACGAGGCCTCGGCGGCGGCGTCCCGCGCCGCCGACGCGTCCCTGCGGGCGGCCCTGCCGCGCGGCACCCACCCGCAACAGGCCATGCACGACGCGATCGTCGCCGCCGCCGACGCCGTCAACGCCCTCGCCGCCGAGCCCGCCACGGCCCGCGAGCACCACCCGCACCAGAACGCGCCCGCCTGCACCCTCGTCGGCGCCGTCGTCACCGGCGGCCTGCTCGTCGTCGGCTGGGTCGGCGACAGCCGCGTCTACTGGGTGCCCGTCGACCGCACGGGCCCCGCCGTCCGCCTCACCGAGGACGACTCCTGGGCCGCCCAGATGGTCGCCGCGGGCCTGATGAACGAGGCCGAGGCCTACGCCGACGAGCGCGCCCACGCCATCACGGGCTGGCTCGGCGCCGACGCGTACGAACTGGAGCCGCACACCGCTTCCTTCAAGCCGGACCGTGCGGGTGTAGTGGTGGTGTGCACCGACGGCCTGTGGAACTACGCGGAGGCGGCCGAGGACATGGCCGCGGCCGTGCCCGCCGACGCCGCGCTGCGGCCGCTGCACAGCGCCCAGGTGCTCGTCGGCCACGCCCTCGACGGCGGCGGCCACGACAACGTAACAGTGGCGGTCCTGCCGTTCCCCGCCGCGTCGCGAGGGGCAGGATCGGCCTAGCGGTCCGGGCGCGACGCCGTCGCCGGCGCCGGGGCCCTCGTACGGCGCATGCCTCGACGGGCCGCCGTGCACCCGCACTTCATGCGTGCGCCCACACCGTGGGACCGCCGTGGGAACCGTCTCAGGGGGGAACAGCAACCATGGCCAATTTCTTCAAGTCGAGCGTCCCGCAGTTCACCGTCGACGTCTATCAGAACGAGTACCTTCCGGAGGGCGGCCGCGAGGTCAACGCGATCGCCACGGTGACCTCCACCGGCGGCGGCACCATCGGCTCCGCCGTCAGCGCGCCCCATCTGTACGCGGCGGGCCAGGGCCCGGACGCCGCCGTGGCCATCATGGTCGACTGCTCGGGCTCCATGGACTACCCGCCGACGAAGATGCGCGGCGCCCGCGACGCCACGGCCGCCGCCGTCGACGCCCTGCGCGACGGCGTGCACTTCGCCGTCATCGGCGGCACCCACGTCGCCAAGGAGGTCTACCCCGGCGGTGGCCGCCTCGCCGTCGCGGGCCCGCAGACCCGCGCCCAGGCCAAGGAGGCGCTGCGGAAGCTCAGCGCGGGCGGCGGCACCGCCATCGGCACCTGGCTGCGCCTGGCCGACCGGCTGCTCGCCTCCGCCGACGTGTCGATACGGCACGGCATCCTGCTCACCGACGGTCGCAACGAACACGAGTCGCCCGACGCCCTGCGCGCCTCCCTCGACGCCTGCGCGGGCCGCTTCACCTGCGACGCCCGCGGCGTCGGCACCGACTGGGAGGTGAAAGAGGTCACAGGCGTCGCCTCCGCGCTGCTCGGCACCGCCGACATCGTCGCCGATCCGGCCGGGCTCGCCGACGACTTCACGCGCATGATGGAGACGGCCATGGGCAAGGAGGTCGCCGACGTCAGCCTGCGGCTGTGGACCCCGATGGGCGTCGAGATCGTCTTCGTGAAGCAAGTGGCGCCCACCGTCGAGGAGTTGACCGACCGGCGCACCGAGGCGGGGCCGCGCGCCGGTGACTACCCCACCGGTTCCTGGGGCGACGAGTCCCGTGACTACCACGTCTGCGTCCGCGTCCCGGGCGCCGAACTCGGCCAGGAGATGCTCGCCGCCCGCGTCTCCCTGGTGGTGCCGCAGAGCGACGGCACCGCGCAGACCCTGTCCCAGGGCCTGGTGCGGGCCGTGTGGACGGACGACCTGTCGGCCTCCACCTCCATCAATCCGCAGGTCGCGCACTACACCGGCCAGGCCGAGCTGGCCCAGGTGATCCAGCAGGGCCTCGACGCCCGCAAGCTGGGCGACCTCGACGGCGCAACGGCCAAGCTGGGCCGGGCCGTTCAGCTCGCCAGTGCCTCCGGCAACGAGGACACCGCGAAACTGCTTTCGAAGGTGGTGGACGTCGTGGACGCCACGACAGGTACTGTTCGATTGAAGGCGCGCGTCGCCGAGGCCGACGAGATGACGCTCGAGACGCGCTCGACGAAAACCGTGCGCGTGAAGAAGTAGCACGAGCAGAAGTAGCACGAGCAAGCGACGTGTCCCTCGTCATACGACGGTACGGAGCGTCGTGATACGACGGCGCAGTACAGCTACGTCTGCCCGTACCGGACAAGCACCGCACACGGCCCTTTGGCCGGAGAAGGAGAGGGGGAAGCGCCGACATGCCGACCTGCCCGAACGGACACCAGTCGGGTTCCGACGACTGGTGCGAGGTCTGCGGTCACCGCATGGCCGGTGCCGTACCGCCGCCTCCCCCGCCGCCCCCGGCCGCCGGGTACGGCTACCCGCCCGCGCCCGGGCAGCCCGGCCCGCCGCCCGCTCCCGGCGGCGGTCGCCCGCACCCGGCCCCGGCGCCGGGGCGCGAGCCCGAGCTGTGCCCCCAGTGCCGCACCCCCCGCGAGGCGAACGCGCCGTTCTGCGAGGAGTGCCGCTGGAACTTCCTGACGAACACGGCGACGTCGTACACCCCTGCCGCGCCCAACCCGCCCCTGCCCACCATGCCCGGCCCCGGCCGGGGGCCCGGCTTCGACGGTCCTCAGGGCTCGGGCGGGCCGCACGGTCCTGGTGGGCCCGGCGGTCCGGGGCGGCCTGGCTTTGACGGGCCTGGCGGTCCTGGTGGGCCCGGCGGCCCCGGTGCGCCTGGCGGTCCTGGTGGCCCCGGTGGTCCTGGGCGTGCGCCGGGTGGTCCCGGTCCGTTCGGCGGGCCCGGTGGGCCCGGTGGCTCTGGCGCGCCCACGCCCGTCGGCCCGGGTGGTCCCGGAGCGCCCGGCGGTCCTGGCGCGCCTGGTGGCCCGGGTGCGCCCGGAGGCCGTGGGCCCTTCGGCGGTCCGGACGGGCCTGGCGGCCCGGGAGGCCCTGGCGGGCCGGGTGCGTACGGCAGCCCGGATCGTCCTGGTGCGTACGGCGGCCCCGAGGGCTCTGGCAGGCCGGGCGGCCCCGGTGGCCCTGGCGGCCCCGGTCCGGCGGGCGGCGCTGGGCCGTTCGGTGGCTCCGAGGGTCCCGGCGGGCCCGGTGCGCCCGGTGCGCCCGGTGGCGCCCGTCCCTTCGGCGAGGGTCCTGGTGGGCCCCGTCCCTTCGGTGAAGGCCCCGGTGGACCTGGCGGTCCCGGCGGTCCCGGTGGCCCCGGTGCATCCGGCCCCTACGGCGGCCCGAACGGCCCCGGTGGTCCCGGCGGCCCGAACGGCCCCGGTGGTCCCGGCGGCCCGAATGGCCCCGGCGGCCCCCGCCCCTTCGGCTCCCCCGACGGCCCCGGCGCCCCGGGTGGTCCGAGCACGCCCGAAGGCCCTGGTGGGCAGGGCGGACCTGGCGGACCCGGCGGCCCGGGCGGGCCCAACGGTCCTGGCCGCCCCGGCGGCCCCGCTGGACCCGGCGGCCCTGGCGGCCCCGGTGGCCCCGGCGGCCCTGGCGGTCCTGGCGGCCCGAACCCCGCCTCCCAGTTCCCCCCGTCCGCGGGCTCCGGCGGCCCCCAGGGCACCGGCCAGGACCCCTTCGACTACCAAGGCTCCCGCCCCTCGCAGGTGAACCGTCCCGCAGAGCCGATCCCGCCCTTCGGCGGCGGCCCGTCCGGCGGTCCGTCCGGCGGCCCCGGGGGCGGTGCGCCGCAGGGGTTCCAGCAGGGTCCCCCGGCGCCGCCCGCGTTCCCGCGCGAGACCGGTGCTCCGCAGGGGCCCCCGCCGCCCGGCCCCGGCCCGTCGGGGCCGCAGACCGGTGGTGACGACTGGGTCATCTCGCCGCCGTCGGCCGAGGCCCCCGGGCAGCCCGGGCAGGGCTTCCCGCCCCCGGCCCAGCCGCAGGGCCCGGCGAACTGGACCGCCACCGTCGGCCCCGACCGCGAGTACTTCATGGCGATGATGCAGCGCAGCGGCCCCGAGGCCGCGGGCCTGAACCTGCCCGCGTACTCGCCCGAGCAGCACCACCCCCTGGTCGGCAACCAGATCACGATCGGCCGCCGCCGGCACTCCACCGGCGACACCCCCGACATCGATCTGTCCGTGCCGCCGGAGGACCCGGGCGTGTCCCACCAGCACGCGATGCTGGTCCAGCAGCCCGACGGCGGCTGGGCGGTCGTCGACCAGAACTCGACCAACGGCACCACGGTCAACGGCGGCGAGGAGCCCATCCAGCCCTTCGTCCCCGTCCCGCTCCAGGACGGCGACAAGGTGCACGTGGGCGCCTGGACGACCATCACCGTCCGCCGCGACTGACCCCACCGCGCGCTCACACCCCGAAGGGCCGTACGCCCGCCGTCACAGCGGCCAGGCGTACGGCCCTTCGGGGTCGTCCAGCCACGCCCACGCGTACTCCCCGCTGACCGTCACCCCGAACCGCTCCCGCACCGGCCGCCCCTCCCGCTGCCACAGCGCGAGCGCCTCGTACGGATCCAGCGTCCCGGCCGTCAGTTCCAGCAGGAAGCGGAACAGCTCACTCTGGAGCGCCCTGCGCGGCAGCCCTCCCAGATGCGGCTCCCGCTCCACGCGGCCGCTGCCGCCGCGCAGCGGCACGAAGTACGCGGGGGTGTGCAGGAACCGCCCCTCCGCGTGCGCGGCGTCCCGCACCCGCAGCGCGATGAGCCCCGTCGCGAGCGGCGCGAGCACCAGAGCCCCGGGCCGGCACTGCGCCAACCACGGCCTCGGCACCGAGTTCAGCGTGCAGGTCGCGACGATCCGGTCGTACGGCGCCCCCTGGGCGCATCCCGCGGCCCCGTCCCCGGTGACGACGGTGGGCCGGTACCCGGCCGCGGCGAGGTGCCGCCGCGCGGACTCGGTGATCTCCGGGTCCAGGTCGACGGTCGTGACGTGGCCCTCCCCGAGCCGGTGCGCGAGCAGCGCCGCGTTGTAGCCGGTGCCGGCCCCGATCTCCAGGACGTCGTACGGCCCTCCGTCGCCGACCTGTAGCTCCACCAGCATCTTGGCCATGAGCGAGGGCTGGCTGCTGGAGGAGACGAGGTCACCGTCCCGCACCCGCGTGGCCAGCGGCGCGTCCGCGTACGCCCCGCGCAGCCATCTGGCCCGCCGCACCGGATCGGGGTCCTCGCCCCACAGCCGCTCGTAGCCCCCGGCCACGCTCACGTAGTAATAGGGCACGAACACGTGCCGCGGCACCGCCTCGAACGCCTCCCGCCAGCCCCGGTCGCCCTCGAAGGCGCCGCCCGCCTCGATGTCCCGCACCAGAGCGGCCCGCGCCTCGGCGGCGGCGACGGGGTCGGGTTCGTCCCTGAGCGGAGCTTGCGCACCCATACCCCCACTGTGCTGCTCCCCGCCCGCCGATGCGAGCGGTCCTAAGCCTTCCGTCCTCGGCCGCGGCGTCTGAGACCATGGACACGTGAATGAGATCCCGCGCGGCACGCTTCAGGAGCAGACCTTCTACGAACAGGTCGGCGGCGAGGAGACCTTCAGGCGCCTGGTGCGCCGGTTCTACGAGGGAGTCGCCGAGGACCCGCTCCTGCGCCCCATGTATCCCGAGGAGGACCTGGGCCCGGCCGAGGAGCGCCTCGTGCTGTTCCTGATGCAGTACTGGGGCGGCCCCCGCACCTACAGCGACAACCGCGGCCACCCCCGCCTGCGCATGCGCCACGCGCCCTTCACCGTCGACCGCGCCGCCCACGACGCCTGGCTCACGCACATGCGCGCGGCGGTGGACTCCCTGGACCTCTCCGCGGAGCACGAGCGCACGCTGTGGAACTACCTGACGTACGCGGCGGCTTCCATGGTGAACACCCCGGGCTGACGGCCCCCGCCGCCGAGCGAGCGCTCACACAGGGCTGACGGCCAGGGCTCCGGCCCCGGCCCGCCGCAGCGCCACGGACCCGTACGGCGTACGCAGCCGCAGCCACACCCCCGCCGCCAGCAGGTCGAGGGAGTCCCCCCGCAAGAACCCCAGGGACTGTGCCGCGTGCGCGGCCCGCACGGGCAGCCCCGTGCCCGGCACGACCCGGGACCAGATCTCCCGGCCCACCCGGTCCAGCTCCGCCCGAACCCTCCGCTCGGGCGCCAACTCCTCCACCCGAGCCCGGAATTCCGCCACGGCCCCCCGCACCAGGGCCCGCACCTCGGACGCGGCCGGGAGCCCCGGAACCCGCTCCCAGCCGCCCCGGGGCGGCAGCACACCGGCCCACGGCGGCCCGGTCACGGCGGCGGGCACGGCAGCCGTGCCCGCCGTCCCCGCCGCCTCCGCCGACTCCCCCACGGACTCCAGGAACTCACCCGCGGACACCGTCACGTCGAGCGAGGTGTCCAGGCCGTCCTCGTACGGCTTGGCGAGCCGCGCCGTCCGGATCGCGAGGACCTCGAACGACGGCGGCCGCCCGAACACGGCGAGCGTCTCCCCCGCCGCCTGCAACCGGACCGCCGCCGCCTTGTCGTAGTGGACCAGGCGGGCCAGGAAGGCGGCCACGTCCGCCGCCTCCCCGGGGTCCACGAAGTGCAGCCGCACGGTCATGCGACCAGCGCCTCCGCACCACCGGAGCTGTCGTCCTGGTACTCCTCCAGGACCGCGCGCTCCTCGGCGGTGATCCGCCGCGGCCGCTGCGCCCGCAGGTCGAACGGCACGACGACCGTCGTCGCCCGCACGTACACCTGCCCACCCGGCTCGGGGTCCTTGATCTCGTACGAGACCGTCAGCGAGGCGGCGCCTATCTTCGTCACCCACGTCTCGACGGTGACCGGCTCGTGCCGGTGCACCAGCGGCCGCAGGTAGTCGATCTCGTGCCGCGCCACCACGGACCCGCCGGAGAAGGACGGGCCCTCGTCCGACGAGAGCCGGAACATGAAGTCGATCCGCGCCTCTTCCAAGTACCGCAGGAAGACCGCGTTGTTGACGTGCCCGAAGGCGTCCATGTCCGACCACCGCAGTGGGCAGCTGTACAGATGACGGGCCATGTCAGCCCCGGGTGAGCTTCTTGTACGTGGCGCGGTGCGGCCGGGCCGCGTCCGGGCCGAGGCGCTCGATCTTGTTCTTCTCGTACGACTCGAAGTTGCCCTCGAACCAGAACCACTTCGACTCGCCCTCGTACGCCAGGATGTGCGTGGCGACGCGGTCGAGGAACCAGCGGTCGTGGGAGACGACCACGGCGCAGCCCGGGAACTCCAGGAGCGCGTTCTCCAGGGACGAGAGGGTCTCGACGTCCAGGTCGTTGGTCGGCTCGTCGAGGAGCAGCAGGTTGCCGCCCTGCTTGAGGGTCAGCGCCAGGTTGAGGCGGTTGCGCTCACCACCGGAGAGCACGCCCGCGGGCTTCTGCTGGTCCGGGCCCTTGAAGCCGAACGCGGACACGTAGGCACGCGAGGGCATCTCGACCTGGCCGACGCTGATGTAGTCCAGCTCGTCGGAGACGACCGCCCACAGCGTCTTCTTCGGGTCGATGTTGGCGCGGCCCTGGTCGACGTAGGAGATCTTGACCGTGTCGCCGACCTTGATGTTGCCGGAGTCCGGGGTCTCCAGGCCCTGGATCATCTTGAACAGCGTGGTCTTGCCCGCGCCGTTCGGACCGATGACGCCCACGATGCCGTTGCGCGGCAGCGTGAAGCTCAGGTCGTCGATGAGCACCTTCTCGCCGAAGGCCTTGGAGAGGTTGTTGACCTCGACGACGATGTTGCCCAGGCGGGGGCCCGGCGGGATCTGGATCTCCTCGAAGTCCAGCTTCCGCATCTTGTCGGCCTCGGCGGCCATCTCCTCGTAGCGGGAGAGTCGCGCCTTGGACTTCGCCTGCCGCCCCTTGGCGTTGGAGCGGACCCACTCCAGCTCTTCCTTGAGGCGCTTGGCGCGCTTGGCGTCCTTCTGGCCCTCGACCTTGAGGCGGGTGGCCTTCTTGTCGAGGTACGTCGAGTAGTTGCCCTCGTACGGGTGGGCGCGGCCGCGGTCCAGCTCCAGGATCCACTCGGCGACGTTGTCCAGGAAGTACCGGTCGTGGGTGACGGCGACGACGGTGCCCGGGTACTGCGCGAGGTGCTGCTCCAGCCACTGCACGGACTCGGCGTCCAAATGGTTGGTGGGCTCGTCGAGGAGGAGCAGGTCGGGCGCCTCCAGGAGGAGCTTGCACAGCGCGACGCGGCGGCGCTCACCACCGGAGAGGTTGGTGACGGGCCAGTCGCCGGGCGGGCAGCCGAGGGCGTCCATGGCCTGCTCGAGCTGGGTGTCCAGGTCCCACGCGTTGGCGTGGTCGAGGTCCTCCTGGAGCTTGCCCATCTCCTCCATGAGCGCGTCCGAGTAGTCGGTCGCCATCAGCTCGGCGACCTCGTTGAACCGCTTGAGCTTGTCCATGACCTCGCGAGCCCCGTCCTGGACGTTCTCCAGGACGGTCTTGGACTCGTCGAGCGGGGGCTCCTGGAGGAGCATGCCGACGGTGTAGCCGGGCGACAGGAACGCGTCACCGTTCGACGGCTGCTCCAGACCCGCCATGATCTTCAGCACCGTGGACTTACCGGCGCCGTTCGGACCCACGACACCGATCTTCGCGCCGGGCAGGAAGTTCAAGGTGACGTCGTCGAGGATCACCTTGTCGCCGTGCGCCTTGCGCGTCTTGCGCATGGTGTAGATGTACTCAGCCAAGAGAAACCGTCCGGCAATCAGTGTGTGGGCAGATACACCCCATCTTGCCGTACGGCTACCCCCCGGAGAAAACCGGATAGCCGTGCGGCCCGCCAGGCCCGGGGCGCCGCCCGCGCGGGGCGGGGGCGGCGGGTCCGGGGCCGGGTGCTCTCGCCGTGACCGGGTGGTCACGGTCTGTTCAGTCCTCGGTCGGGGTGGCCTTGTCCGTCTTGGTCCGGGTCTCTTTCTTGCGCAGCAGGAACACCGCGCCGCCGCCGACCACGACCAGGGCGATCGCAAGGCCGGCTATCAGAGGCGTGGCATTCGAGCTGCCGGTCTCCGCGAGGTCGCCGTCCTCGGACCTGCCACCCGCCGTCGCGGGCCTCGGCTGGGGCGCGGGCTGCGCCTTGCCGCCGACGCCGACCGCGGCGGCGGCCTCGGTCTTGCAGTCGAGCACCCCCTTGAAACGCTTCCCGAAGCCGCCGGGCCCGGTGATCATGAAGTCGTAGGCCTGGTCCTCCTGGAGCGGAATCGTCACCGTCCGTGCCTCACCGGCCTTGATGGTGTGCTTGGCGCCCATCAGGCTGAAGGTGAACGGCGCGTCTCCCTTGTTGCTCGCCGTGATGTCCACGCCGCGCTCGGCGCAGTTCTTCTCCGCGGACAGCGCCGGTATCGGGCCCTTCTTCGCCCAGTGCGCGGTGGCCGTCGCGGACACCGTCGACTCGCTGGAGCCCGCGAGGATCTGCGTCTGGCTCCTGGTCTCGGAGGTGAAGGCCCGCCCGACCGGCACGGTCGTCGACGCCTGCACCTCCAGCGAGGCCATGCCGTCCGGCGCGCCCTTGGGGACGGCGAAGTACAGCTTGCCGCCGTCGGACGCCGACTTCACCGGCTTGCCGTCCTTGCCGACGACCTTCACTCCGCTCGCCGAGTCGGCGGGCGGAGTGACCGTCACGCTGCCCGCGTCCGTCCGCACGGTCACCGGACCGAGCCGCTCCCCCGCGCGCCCGGACACGGCGGGCGGCTCCAGGGTCAGCGACGCCTTCGGCTCGGGGCTCCTGCGGGCGCTGCGCTCCAGATAGTCCGCGAGCTTCTCGGCCCGCGGGTCCACAGCCTCCACCTCGACCTTGGCAGCGCGATCGGCGTCGCGCGGCTTCTTGGCCTTCGCTGCCTGGGTGACCTTCTCGACTGTCCCCGCCCGGTCGGCTTTCCCGGCCCTCTCGGCCTTCCCTGTCTTCTCGGTCTTGTCTGTCTTCTCGGTCTTCCCCGGCCGCTCCGAGTAGCGCCAGATCGCGACCTGGGTGCCCGCCGCGGCCGTCTCCTCGGTGAGCGAGCCCGCGCCCGCCTTGCGGGCCAGCTCCGCCAGGTCGTTCACCTGCGGGTAGGAGTGCTGGAGGATCCAGCGGATCTTGCCCGCGTCCCGGTTGGCGTGCAGGGACGTGCCGCGCCAAGGGGTCTCCTTGTACTGCGCGTCCTTCTGCGTGGGGTTGTGGAGGTCGACGCAGTACGTCTGGAGGGTGCCGCCGTTGTCCACGGACATCTCGAAGAGGCCCGCGGGGACGCGCCGGCTGCCGCCGTCCTCGCGGATGACGGCCTGGCCGTAGGTCGTCAGGCCGTCCAGGGTGGCGGTGGCCCCGCCTCGGTACGGCGGCGCGTCGGTCGCCACGGCCGCCGCCGCGGTGGCTGTGGCGCCCGCCGAGACGAGCCCGGACGCGACCAGCGCCGCGGCGAGGCGCGCGGCACCCCGACCTCGTATGGACAACGCAGCAAACACAGAATTCCCCTCCGGGCGGGACCGATTCACGTGGGGGGACGGGTCCCGCCAGCAGACTCAAGCGAGCAGAGTCACCTGCCGAGCACTCCACTCGGGCATCAACTGCCCACGGAGCCACGCCCGGCATCCTAAGGACGCGACGCATCGCCGTTCCCAGTACGACCGTCCGACGAACGATCCGAATCGGAATCGTTATCGGCCATGGCCCTGTTGAGCTGGGCTTATCGATAAATCCATGGTTCCGTTCCGTCAACTTCACGGCGGCTCGGAGGGCGTTGGGCCGCTCCTGGGGCGCTTCAGCCCACGGCGGCCGGCTGCGGGCGGGTGTCGACCGCGGCTCCGGGTGTCGCTTCGGCTTCGGCCGTCGTGTCCTTCGCCCTTCCGGCTGCCGTGGCCGCCGCCGTGGCGCTCATCGGCTCGGCGCCCTCGGCTGCCCCTTCCACGGGCGTCTCCCAGGCCGGTTCCCGTTCCATCGGCGCCTGGGACGGTGGCTTGCCGCGGCGGAACGCGGACGTCCCCCGTGTCAGGTCGTGGCCGATCGCGTGCGCGTCGATGTCGACCGACAGCCAGTGCTGGCCGCCGCGCTCCTCGTCCTTGACCTTCAACCTGCCTTGCACGATGACCTGTTCGCCGAGCGACAGCGAACTCTGCACATTTACTCCGAGGGACCGGCGGGCCCAGACCGTGAAGAAATTGGTGTGGCCGTCCACCCACTCGCTCCGCGCGCGGTCGAAGTGACGGGGTGTCACCGCGATGCGGAAGCGTGTCACCGGGCCGGACGGCAGCTCCCGGAACACCGGCGTCGTCGCCACCCGCCCCACCACCGTGATCGTCGTGTCGTTCATCATCTGGCCCCTCCCTCGCACACCGCGCGCGGGTCTCTCCCGCGTCGGCGGCGGTCGCGATGACCGCGGATCCAGATTGCGCCGATCCGGCCCGGCTCGCTGAGCGCTGTGTCGTACCCACCGGTTGTGGATAACTCCGTCACCCGACGGAGGCCCTCCCCTTCTCGCGGCGCCGCCCGCGCACCATCGGCGCCGACCGGACCATCCGCGCCACCCGCTCCGTCGGCGCCGCGCCGCCCACCCGCGCGCCGCCACCCGCCCGCACCGCCGCCTCCCACGACGCCCGCGCCGCCGCGCTGCCGCGCCGCCGCGGCAGCGCCCTCACCCCCGCTGCGCCACCCGCACGTACTGCTCCCGCACCTCCCGGTACCGCAGCAGCTCCGCCGCCACCGGGTCGAGCACCCGCGCCCGGCCGCACCCCGACGCCGCCTCCCTCAGCCGGCGCTCCGCCTCGAAGCCGTACCGGCGCGCGGGCCCGCGTGCCGCCATCCGGCTCAGCCACTCCACGCCGGGGCCGCCCAGGACACCCGCGAGCATCAGCAGCACGGGCACGCCCAGGTTCGGCGTCGCGATCCCCACGATCTGCGCCACCAGCCAGAGCCCGCCGACGACCTGGAGCAGCGTCATCACCGCCTGCGCGAACACCGCGACCGGCCACCAGCCGGGCCTGGGCGGGCGCCCCTGTGGCAGCCCGGCCCGCACGGCCAGCTCGTCGAGCGCCTCGGGCAGCCCCTGGGCGCCGCGCGCCGCCGCCTCCCGCACGGCCTGCCCCCAGGGCGTCGGCAGCCCCGTCGCCGCTTCGTCGGCCACCGTGCGCACGGCGTGCTCCACGCGCGCGCGTGCCGTGGCTTCCTCGTCGACGGGGGCGTGCGTCACGGGCGCGACGGTCGAGCCGAAGGGCGAGCGGCGCGCCTCGTACCAGCGCCACAGCCGCAGCCAGGGCGTGCCGCACGCCCTGTTGGCGTGCCTGCGCCAGGCGCGCTCGGCGGCCTGGCCCACGGCCGTGGCCCCTACCGCCTCCGCGAGCCGGTCGGCGAACTCCTCGCGGGCCTCCTCGCTGAGCCCGACCCGCCCGCGCCCCACGGCGGGCCCCGCGTCGGCGGCGTACACCGGGCGCAGGCGTGCGGCCGCCGCGTCCAGGTCCGCCTCCACACGGCGCACTGCGGCCCGCCGCTCGCGGGTGAACTGCCCGAGCGCCTCGCGCAGCTCGCCGACGCCGTCGCCGGTCAGCGCGGACAGGGCGAGCACCGTGGCGCCCGGTTCGCCGTGCTCGCCGAGTGCGATGCCGTCCTCGTCGAGCAGCCTGCGCAGATCGTCGAGCACCTGGTCGGCGGCCTCCCCGGGAAGCCGGTCCGTCTGGTTGAGGACCACGAACATGACCTCGGCGTGGCCCGCCATGGGCCGTAGATAGCGCTCGTGCAGGACCGCGTCGGCGTACTTCTCCGGGTCGACGACCCAGATGACGGCGTCCACGAGCCTCAGGATGCGGTCCACGTGCCGACGGTGGTCCTCGGCCGCCGAGTCGTGGTCGGGCAGGTCGACGAGGACGAGGCCCTCCAGGGACTGCGCGTCGGTGCCCTGGAGGGGCCTTCTGCGCAGCCGCCCCGGGATGCCGAGCCGGTCGAACAGGCCCGCCGCTCCGTCCGTCCAGCTGCACCCGATGGGCGCGGCCGTGGTCGGCCTGCGGACGCCGGTCTCGGAGATCATCACGCCCGCGAGCGCGTTGAACAGGGTGGACTTGCCGCTTCCGGTGGCCCCGGCGATGGCGACGACGGTGTGCCGCTCGGACAGCCGCCGCCGGGCCGCGGCCTCGTCGAGGACACGGCCGGCCTCGGCGAGCGTCGCGCTGTCGAGCCGCGTCCTGGAGAGCCCGATCAGCTCCCGCAACGCGTCGAGCCGGGTACGCAGCGACCCTTCGTAGAGGGCGGTCGCCTCAGCGGTGGCCTCGTAGGGCCCGTCGTTCTCGTAGCCGGAGGGCTTCTCGAAGGCCGAGGACTTCTCGTAGCCGGAGGCCTTCTCGTACGAGGAGGAGTTCTCGTACGCGGACGATCCTCTGCCTCCTGTCGCGCCGCGATCCCCGGTCTTCGTAGAGGCCCCGCACGCCGAATCGTCGTCCCCGGGGGAGCCGTTTCCGTCGGCGTCGGAGGCCCGCCGGGCGATGAGGCCGTCGTCCCAGATGCCATCGCCCTCCCGCGCGCGGGAGGGCGGGTCCTCGGGCCGGTCGGCGTGGTCGGTGTGATCCGTGACGGCGGTCACCGCGGTCACCTCTCCTTCTGCAGTACGGACAGCGCGGCGATGAGTTCGGCCTGGGGTTCGGGGTGGACGCCGAGCGCGTCGAGGGGGGCGAGACGCCGCTCCCGTTCCGCGCCGAGGACGGTGTCCAGGTACTCGGTGAGCAGCCGGCCGCCGCGGTCGCGCAGGCGCAGCGCGCTGTGGGCGCCGACGCGTTCGGCGAGGGACTCCCCGGCGGAACGCGCCCTGCGCCCGCCCAGCAGGGCCGTGGCGAGCAGCGCGGTGAGCACGTCGGGGTCCGGCGGGGCGCTCTTGTCGACGCGGTCGAGCACGCGGACCTCGTCCTCCACGTGCTCCTCCAGGACGCGCTGCCAGCGGCGTACGGCCATCCCGATGCGGTGCTCCGCGCCGTCGTCGCGCCTTCGGGCGAGGCTCGGGAGCCCGGCGGCGGGTTCGCGGCGCCAGGCCTCCTCCACGCGCTCGTCGGCGGCGGTGACGGCGCACACCAGGAGCGTCTCCAGACCGGCCGAGACGGCGTCCAGAAGCTCTCTGGGGCCGCAGTCGAGCGGATAGGCCCGCCAGCGCTTCAGCGCGTCTCCGGCGAGCACGGCGCCCTCCTGGAGCCGTTCCCGTACGCGCGCGTGCTCGCTGCCGTACGCCTCGTCGACGGAGGCGGTGAGCCGCAGGGCCGCCGCGTGCTGGGCGGCGACGGCCCCCGCGAGTTCGGGCATGCGGGAGTTCAGCGAACGGAGCACTCCGTGGGCCGTGCGGGCGATCGCCCGCTCCCGGGAGGCGGTGTCCTGCACACGGTCGGCGAGCCAGGCGAGGAGCGGCGCCACGGCGGTCGCGGGCAGCAGCCCGCCGCCGCCCGTGGACTCGGGCAGCTCGGGCACGGTGAAGCGCGGCACGTCGCCGAGGCCCGCCTTGGTGAGCAGCGCCTCGTACTGCCGGGACACCTCGGTGACGACCTGGTGCGGCACCCGGTCGAGGACCGTGACGAGGGTGGCGTCGTGCTCCTTGGCGGTACGCAGCAGGTGCCAGGGCACGGCGTCGGCGTACCGGGCGGCCGTCGTGACGGTGACCCACACGTCGGCGGCGCAGATCAGCTCGGCGGCGAGGGCACGGTTGTCGGCGAGGAGGGAGTCGATGTCGGGCGCGTCCAGGAGGGCGAGTCCTCTGGGGAGGGTGTCGGCGGTCTCCACCCGCAGCACCCGGTCGCTCTCGCCCTCCTTCGCGCCCTCCTCGCCCTCCGGCAGGGGCACCCACACGCGCGTGAAGTCCGGCAGCACTCTCATGCCCGCGAACCAGTGATGGTCCTCCGGATGGCAGACGAGTACCGGTGTGCGCGTCGTCGGCCGCAGCACGCCCGCTTCGCTGACCTGACGCCCCACCAGGGAATTCACGAGCGTCGACTTCCCGGCTCCCGTGGACCCGCCGACGACGGCGAGCAACGGTGCTTCGGGGGCCCTGAGCCGGGGCACCAGATAGTCGTCGAGCTGGGCAAGAAGCTCGTCACGGTTGGCACGCGCGCGTGGCGCCCCCGCCAGGGGGAGCGGAAAGCGTGCGGCGGCGACACGCTCACGCAGGGTGGAAAGCGCGTCAAGCAGTTGAGGCCGTACGTCCAAGGTCACCACATGCGAAGAATGCCCAATTTTGGTGGCTTTCTGAAGCATATGGGCATGCCTGCGCGCCGATCGGACACACGTGACGGAAGGGACGAGTGGGGCACAGGCATAACGAGTGCACAACACCCGGGGCGCAAGGCGCCAAAAGCGCTGCGAGATTCGCACCTGCCTGCGATTATCAGGACCGCTTCACCGAACCTCCACATCGCGGTGCGGAGGTGAAGCACCAGGGACAAGGACCCGGGAGCCCTATCCTTGTCCCCGGCAAGGTCACGGACCGGCCCCACACCGGGCTCCAGGCCACCGGCCACCACCCGGCCCCCGTAGCTCAGTGGATAGAGCAGGCGCCTTCTAAGCGCTTGGCCGCAGGTTCGAGTCCTGCCGGGGGCGCACCTCATCGGCCTTCCTTCGGGGAGGCCTTTTCGCTGGGCTCCCAGCGGAAGGGCTCACTGGCGACAGGGCCCCCGGGCAGAGGCCCCGGCGACAGGGCCCCCGGGCAGAGGCCCCGGCGACAGGACTCCCCCGGCAGGGACCCCGGCGCCGGGACTCCCCCGGCAGGGGCTCCCCGCCCTCAGGCCCCGTCCGGCCCGGCCCCCCGCCCCCGGACAAGCCCCCCAAGCACCACCGCATTGCACCACCCCGCCACCACCACGCCGGCGGTGAAGAGGGACGGGCTCAGCCACGTCAGCGAGGAGTTTTCCGTCGGCAGGGACGCCAGGAAGGCGAGGAGGCCGAGCGGTGCTGTGGCGAGGAACGGGTAGAAGCCGGTGAGGCCCGGGTCCGGGCCCGTGGCCCAGGCGCCCAGATAGAGAGCCAGGGCCGCCGCCACCACGGCGAGGTAGGCACGCGCGAGCCACGTGTCCGTGGCGCGCGTGAGCAGTCGGCGCGGGCGGGAGGGGTGCGGCATCGCGGGTCCTTGGGCTCGGTCCGGGTCGGCGAGCCCCACTGTGGCCCGGCGGCCCGGCCCGGGCATGAGTACGCGTACTCATGGGCGCGAGGGCCGCCACACACCCGCCCCCGCCCGATTCACGCGGCCGGACGCGCCACCCGCTCCTCGGCCTCCCTCGCGGCGGGCACCTCCACCTCCACTGCCACCTGGCGCCCGCGGCCCGCCAAGCGGCAGCCCACGCAGCCCGCGTGGCCCTCGCGTGCGCTGCGGTCGCGGAGCCGCATGGGCCGCTGGGAGGCCGGTCTCGGGCCCGGGGCCTTGCCCCAGCCCGCCAGGTGCAGGACCCAGGTGACCAGCAGCGCGAGGGCCATCACCCCGAGTCCCAGCCAGATTCCGGGGCGCCAGCCGGTGATGCCCACCCCCGCGATCAGCGCCCCCGCCGTGCCGACCGCGCAGCCGGTCCAGCCGGCGATCGTGTGGCCGTCGTCGTGCGTACTCACGTGTCGTGCCCTCCCCGTACTCGCCGGTGGCACGGCCTGGCCGCGCCACCGGCGTCAGACGTAAGATGCCTTAGCAAGTAAGCAATTTATCTTACGTACTAAGGGATTTCAATGGAGGGCAAGCCCCGCCCCAGCGCGTCCGCTCAGGACGTGGTCAACGCGGTGGACGACCTCGTCGCGACGAGCGTCGTCGGCCAGCAGGAGTTCGCGCGGAACCTGGGCCTGTCCGTCACGGACCTGATCTGCTTCGCGTACGTCCTCCAGGCCGGGGACGACTCGGTCACCGCGGGGGAACTCGCCACCCGCGCCCACGTCACGACAGGCGCGGTGACGGGGATCCTCAACCGCCTGGAGCGCGGCGGGTTCGTGACCCGGCGGCCGGACCCCGCCGACCGGCGCCGGGTGCGCGTCGTCGCCGTACCGGCCGCGGCCGAGCGCGTGCGGGAGATCTACGAGCCGTACTACGCGCGCCTCATGGCGCTGTTCGACGACTTCACGCCGGACGAGATCGCGGTGATCGCCGCCTGGTCCGCGCGCGCGAGCGCCGTCGCGCGCACGTATCTGGAGGAGTCCTGCGACTAGGGAGCCCTCAGCCGCGGTAGAGCGCCTCGATCTCCTGCTCGTACGCCTGCTCCACCGCCCGGCGCTTGATCTTCAGGGACGGGGTGAGCAGGCCGTTCTCCTCGCTGAACTCCCCCTCCACGACCGCGAAGCGACGGATGGACTCGGCACGCGACACCGCCTCGTTGGCGTGGTCCACGGCCTTCTGGAGGTCCGCGAGGAGCTGCGGGTCGCGGCACAGCTCGGCAGGCGGCGTGTCCGCGGGGCGCTTGCGGACGGCCAGCCAGTGCGCCACGGCCTCCGGTTCGAGGGTGAGGAGCGCGGCGACGTACGAGCGGTTGTCGCCGACGACGATGCACTGGCCGACTAGGGGGCGGCTGCGCAGCCGGTCCTCCAGGACGGCGGGCGAGACGTTCTTGCCGCCGCTGGTGACGATGATGTCCTTCTTGCGGCCGGTGATGGTGAGGTAGCCGTCCTCGTCGAGGGCGCCCAGGTCGCCGGTGGCGAGCCAGCCGCCGGTGAGGACGGCGTCGGTGGCCTCCGGGTCGTTCCAGTACGAGGTGAAGACGATGCCGCCCTTGATGAGCACCTCGCCGTCGTCCGCGACGCGCACCGCGGTGCCGGGCACCGGCAGGCCGACCGTGCCGGGGCGGGGCCGCAGCGGTGGGGTGATGGTGGCGGCCGCGGTGGTCTCGGTCAGACCGTAGCCTTCGTAGATGAGGATCCCGGCGGCGTAGAAGAACAGGTTGAGCTGCTTGTCGAGCGGGGAGCCGCCGCTGATGGCGTACCGCAGGCGGCCGCCGACCTCCTTGCGGATGCGCCGGTAGACGAGCAGGTCGTACAGCGCCCAGCCGAGGTAGAGCCCCGCGGACGGGCCGCGTCCGGTGCCGAGGAACCTGGCCAGGTACGCCTCGGCGAAGCGCACGCCGATCCGCTCCGCGCGGTCGAAGGAGGCGCCCCGGCCGATCCGCTCGGCGGTCGCGCGCCCGGTGTCGTGGATCTTCTCGAAGAGGTAGGGCACGCCGACGACGAACGTGGGCCTGAACGCGCGCAGTTCGGGCCGCAGGTCCTCCGGCTTGATGCTCGGACAGTGGCCGAGTTCGATGCGGGCGAGCATGCAGGCGATCTGGATGCTGCGGCCCAGGATGTGGGCGAGGGGCAGGAAGAGCAGCGTGGCGGCCTTCTGGCCCGTGATCGCCTTGAAGACCGGGTGCAGCAGGTCGACGGTGTTGGCCGCCTCGGCGTGCAGGTTGCCGTGGGTGAGGACGCAGCCCTTGGGGCGCCCCGTGGTGCCGGAGGTGTAGCAGATGGTCGCGATGGTCTCGGGGGTGAGGGCGGCGCGCCGCTTGGTGACCTCCTCGTCGCTCACCTCCTGTCCGCGCTCGGCGAGTTCGAGTACCGCGCCGTCGTCGATCGTCCGCACGGACAGGGGCGCGCCGAGGCCCGCGACCGCGTCCCGCGCCGTCGCCGCGTTCTCCGCCGTCTCGGCGAAGAGCAGGCTCACGCCGGAGTCCCGTACGATCCACTCGATCTGCGCGGCCGACGACGTCGCGTAGACGGGCACGGTCTGGCCGCCCGCCGCCCAGACGGCGAAGTCGAGCACCGCCCACTCGTAGCGTGTACGGGACATCAGTGCGACCCTGCCGCCCGGTTCGAGCCCGGCCGCGATCAGGCCCTTCGCGGCGGCGGTGACCTCGCGGGCGAAGGCCGCGGCCGTCACGGGCCGCCACCCGCCCGCCTCCTTGCGGCGCAGCACCACGGCGTCGGGGGCCTCGACGGCGTTGGTGAAGGGGATGTCGGCCGCGCTGCCGTGCGTGGCCTCCGCGGCGAGGGCGGGCGTGCGGGCCTCGCGCACCACGCCGTGCTCGTCCCGGATGAGTTCGACCCGGGCGCGGTCGGCAAGCTCGGGGTGGCGCCGCGCCTTCTTCAAGTCCTTGCGTACGCCCATGACGGCTCCCGGTACGTGTCCGTGGTGCGGGTGCGGGTGCGGATGCGTGCGGTGCGGAGGCGTGCGTACTTACTTGAGGGTCAACTTACCGGCGCGTAGGGAAAGTTCAATGGGTCGCGCAGAAGTCCGGTGAGGGGCGTGGCGGCGGCGCGGCCTCACCACGGACGAGCGGCGTGGCGGCGGCGCGGCCTCACCACGGGCGTGGGGCACGGCCTCACCACGGGCGTGGGGCACGGCCTCACCACGGGCGTGGGGCACGGCCTCACCACGGGCGTGGGGCGCGGCCTCACCACGGACGAGCGGCGTGGCGGCGCGGCCTCAGCCGCGGGCCGGAATCCAGACCTCCCCCTCCAGGACCCGGCCCATCCCGACCCAGACCATGTTCATCAGGCGCAGGGCGACGCCCTCCGGCGACTGGTCCGGGTGCCGGGCCATCCAGTCGGTGAGCGAGTCTGCGGCGCCGACCAGGGCGTGCGCGACGAAATCGGCATCCCTCTCGGTGAGTTGCGAGGACGCCGCACTCTCCTCGATGCCGGCCCGGATCAACTCCGCGACCTGCGCCATCACCGCGCGGCGCGCGTCGGCGACGGCCGCCGCGATGGTCTCGCTCAGCTCCGAGGCCTGGCGGTGGAGCACCACCCAGCTGTCACGGTGCTCGGCGACGAAGGCGAAGAAGGCCAGGAGCCCGGCGTGCAGGCGCGCCTCGGGGGCGCCGCCGCGGGCCGCGCCCTGGAACGCCGCCACCAACCGGTCGGCCTCCCGGCGCAGGCAGGCGAGAAACAGGCCTTCCTTGGAGTCGAGGTAGAGGTACACCATCGGCTTGGAGATCCCGGCGAGTTCGGCGATCTCGTCGACCGACGCGGCGTGATAGCCCCGCTTGGCGAAGACCTGGACCGCCACGTCGATCATCTGCTGCTCGCGCTCCTTGCGCGGAACGCGCCGCCTGCGCGCCTGTGGCGTATCGCCCACCCTTGTCAGCCTCCTTGATCCGGGCCTACCTTACCTCCCAGTAAGTTTACTTCTGAGTAAGGAGCTTGCGATGGGGACGGACAAGGCCGGGGGAACCGGCGAGGCCGGGGGACCGGACAAGGCCGGGGGAATCGCGGGGCTCGACTTCTCCAGCGTCACGCCCGAGGAATTCGCGCGGATCGTGAAGGGCCTCTCCGCCAAGGAGATCACCGCGATCGCCACGGACGCCCCGCTGCGCGCCCGCGTACTGCGGGAGGTGTTCACGCGGATGGAGCGCCAGTTCAGACCCGAGGCGGCGGGCTCCCTGGAGGCACTGATCCGGTGGCAGGTCACGGGCAGCGGGAACGCCGGGAACTCCGGGACCGCAGTGGACGCCGGGGACACGGTGTACGAGACGGACATCGCGGAGGGCGCGTGCGCGGTGCGCGAGGGGCGCTCGGCGGCGAAGCCGCGCGTCACCCTGATCATGGGCGACGCGGAGTTCCTGAAGCTGGTGTCCGGCAACGCGAACCCCGTCACGCTGTTCATGACCCGCAAGCTCAAGGTCGTGGGCGACGTGGCGCTCGCCGCGGGCCTCACCCGCTACTTCGACATCCCCAAGGCCTGAGGGCTCCGCCCTCGCCCCTCCCCGGCCGTTCAAGGCCTCGCTGACCTGCGCCGAAGTACCGTGCATGACATCCTTGCGCGCTCCTGTCCGAAGCCTCGTCCCCTCGGCCGTACCGTACGACTCCCGGCAGCCGTGGCGGGTCGTCGTGTGTGTGCTGCCCGCGCTCGCCGTCCTCTGGGCCGGGTACCAGCGGCGCTGGATGTCCGACGACGGGCACATCTACGTCAGGACCGTCCGGCAGATCCTCGCGGGGCACGGCCCGGTGTTCAACGTGGGCGAGCGCGCCGAGTCCTCCACGGGCACGCTGTGGCAGTGGCTGCTCGTCCTCGCGGGCCTTCCGGGCGCCGACGTCGTGACGGCCGCCGTGTACGGGGGTCTGCTGCTCACGGCGGCCGGGTTCGCGCTCGCCGCGTGGGGAGCCGCGCGGCTGCACACGGGGGCGCCCGGCGGGGCGCTCCTGCCGCTCGGCGCCCTGGTGCCGCTCGCGCTGCCGCCCGTGTGGGACTTCGCCACCTCCGGCCTGGAGACCGGGCTCGCCACCTGCTGGATCGCGGGCGCGTGGCTGTTGCTCGTGATCCGGCCGCGCGCGCTGGTCACGGCGTTCGTCCTCGGGCTCGGCCCGCTCGTGCGGCCCGACCTCGCCCTGGTGTCCGCCGTGTTCCTCGGCGCGCAGTGGCTGAGCGCGCGCCCCTCGCGGCGCGGCGCGCTCGCCGGGGCGGCCGCCGCGGGCGCGCTGCCCGTCGCGTACGAGGTCTTCCGCATGGGCTACTACGGCCACCTCATGCCGCTGCCCGGCGTCACCAAGGAGGCCTCGTCGAGCCTGTGGGGGCGCGGGGCCGCCTACCTCACCGACTTCGCCGGGCCCTACCTGCTGTGGCTGCCCGCCCTGTTCGTGCTCGCCGCCGTGCTGCCCGCGCGGCACGGCGTGCGGACCGCGGCGCGCGTGCCGGTGGTGCCCGCGCTCGCGCCCGTCGTCGCGGGGGTCCTGTGCTGGGCGTACGTCATCAAGGTCGGCGGGGACTTCATGCACGCCCGGATGTTCCTGCCGGGCCTCCTGCTGCTCGTCCTGCCGGTGTTCGTGGTGCCCGCCACGCGCGCGTGGACGCTCGCCGTCGTCGGCGTCGGGGCGTGGGCCCTGGTCTGCGCGGCGTCGCTGCGGATCCCGTACGAGGGTCTGATCGGGCCGCGCGGCATCGCGGACGAGCGCGGCGTGTACGTGCGGCAGAACGCGGCCGCGCACCCGCTGCGGCACACCTTCGCCGGGTTCGGGGGCAACGCCGCGTACGCGCGCGAAGTGCGGGAGGCCTCGCACATCGGGGCGCCCACGCTGTTCCTGGCCCGCACCCGGGTGGAGGGCGCGACGCCGTCCGTGACCGGCGCCTACGCCACCCTCGGGCTCAACGGCACCGTCGTCCCCCTCGACGGTGCCGCCCTCGACCCCATCGGGCTCGGCTACCCGCTGGCCGCCCACTCCGAGCGCATCGCCCACGCGCGCGTGGGCCACGACAAGCGCCTGCCGGACGAGTGGATCGTCGCCGACCGGGGCACGGGCGACCTGCCGCCCGGCATGGACCCGGCGCGGGTGGCCGCCGCCCGCCGCGCCCTGGCCTGCGGCCCCCTCGCCGAACTCCGCGCCGCCACCCGGGAGCCCCTCACGGCGGGGCGCTTCCTGCGCAACGTCGGCGGCGCCCTGGAGCGCACGGCCTTCCGCTTCCCGAACGACCCGGTGCGGGCGGAGCGGGAGCTGTGCGGCTAGGGCCTGTCCGGTGGGTCGGCGTGGAGCAAGGAGCGGCGTCTGGTGCGTGCGATCGCAAGGCGCCGGGATGTCCTCGTAGCGGAGCTACT
>NZ_JBWKJZ010000049.1:0-46210 GCF_056431945.1 Streptomyces sp. NPDC045778 | reverse complement strand
CTAGTAGCTCCGCTACGAGGACATCCCGGCGCCTTGCGATCGCACGCACCAGACGCCGCTCCTTGCTCCACGCCGACCCACCGGACAGGCCCTAGTCTCGGAGGGGTGATTGAGACCATCGTCTTCGACGTCGGCGAGACCATTACCCGAGACGATCGCTACTGGAACTCGTGGGCGGACTGGCTCGGCACCCCTCGCCATACCCTCTCCGCGCTCGTCGGCGCCGTCGTCGCGCAGGGCCGCGACAACGCCGACGCCGTACGTCTGGCCCGCCCCGGCATCGACATCGCTGCCGAGTACGCGGCTCGCGAGGCCGCAGGGCACGGCGAGTTCCTCGACGAGAGTGACCTTTACGATGATGTCCGGCCCGCCCTCTCCGGACTCCGCAAGCTCGGCGTACGCGTCGTCATCGCAGGGAACCAGACCGAGCGCGCCGGCGAGATCCTGCGCGGCTTGGACCTGCCCGCCGACCTCATCGTGACCTCCGGGGAATGGGCAGTGGCGAAACCCGACCCGGGGTTCTTCGCCCGGGTGCTGGAGGTCGCACAAGCCGTACCGCGCGAGACCGTGTACGTGGGTGACCACCCCGCCAACGACGTGTACCCGGCCAAGCGCGCCGGCCTGAGGGCCGCGCACATCCGTCGCGGGCCGTGGGGTCACCTGTGGGCGGAGGACCCGGAGGTCGTGGCAGCGGCCGACTGGCGCATCGACTCCCTCACCGAGCTGACCTCGATCATCGCCGACTGAGCCACACAAACGGCCCCACCAGCACGAGCAGGCGGGGCCGTTCGCGTATCCGGCGTGTGTCCACGCGGGTACGGTTCGGAGTGGACGCCCCGAACTGGAGCCAGTATGCCCGCCGACAGCAAGCGCGAGGTAGGCCGTCGCATCGCCACCATCCGGCACGCGCGCCGGATGACTCAGGCCCATCTCGCCCGCACCGCGTACCTCTCTCTCGCCATGATCAAGGGCATTGAGCGGGGTGCCCGGGCCCCCAGCGACGACTCCCTCGAATGCATCGCGGCGGCTCTGGGCGTGGACCCGGGGCGCCTCGCCACCGGCGACACCATCGCCCTGAGCCGCATCGGCATGGCTATCCCGGCCATTTCCGCGTCCATCGCTGGATACGACATCCCCATGGGGCCGCCCCGCCGAACGCTCGCGGAACTGCACGCCGCGGCCGACGAGGCCGTCGACTGGCGCCTGGCCGCCCAGTACACCCGCATCGCGCGCGCCGCCCCCACCCTCCTCGGCGAGGCCCTGTGCTCCCTTCACCACGCGACGGGCCCCGACCGGCAGCAAACCGCCCGCCTACTTGTTGGCATCGCACGCGCCGCCGACGCCGTCGCTTACAAGTACGGGCACCATGACCTCTCTGCGCGCCTCATCGAGCTGATGCGATGGGCTGCCCGACAGGCCGAGGACCCGCTCGTCGAAGCCAGCACCGCCTACGTCCGGACCGAGACGTTCTTCGCCGCCCGCGCCCACGCACCCGGCCTGCGCGCTCTGGAACAGGCCATCGACGCGACGCCGCCACCATCCAGCCGCGAGGCCAACGCAGTCCTAGGCGCCCTCCACATGCGTGCTGCGGTCGTCGCCGGTCGAGCCGATGACGCGAGTGCTGCCGACCTCCATGTTGGCCGCGCCCTCGACGTAGCCAGCGAATGGACCCCACCTGACGACCTCCCAGCCGAGCGGCAGTCCAGCTTCTGGATTGAGTTCTCGCGCGCCCAGCTGTGGTCCGGACTGATCGACGACGCGTGGGAGAGCTTGCAGGTCGCCCGCCTTGTTGCCCCCCAGCACACCCGGGGGCACCCCTGGGCCCGCGAGACCGCAGCCACGCTGCGGCGCCTGCGGCGCGCGGATGCCGAGGACCTGACGGCCTTCGCGGAGTGGATCGGCGCCGTCTAGGGCCCCAGCCGAGGGGATACACCTTGTAGTCCTTGTGCCCCTTGTAGGCGCCCATCATCTGTCTGTCCACGGAGTTCAGGCAGGTGGGAGCCAGGATGGCCAGGAGTGCAGCCGTCGCGCTGATCCGCGTCGAGGGACGGGTGAGTATCGCCCGCCTACACGGTCGAGCGTGCTGGTACTGCGGCGCCGTCAGCAGGCGCCTCTCACCGGCCGGGAGCGCCATGCTTCAAGGCCGCATATGGCCCATCGTGCGGTGCGGCTGGTGCCTCTCGGGGGGTGCCGCATGAGAGCTGCGGTGAGAGCACAACTGCCGTGGCTGCCCCCAACAGGCATGGTCTGGCACGTCGAGGCAGGCACCCATTTCGACGCTGTCCGTACGCCCCGAACGCTCGGTCTAAGGACCATCGCCACCCTGGGCGATAGGTGCGGAGCCGTGATCTGCGACCCCTGGACGCGGATCCACTACTTCCTCGTCGCCCCGCGATCGACGGAGGGCTGGAGGCTGCCTCAGACCGTGGCGTGCGGGCTGGCCACGTACGTCGTCGTGCCTCCGTTGGGAGCATCGGAGCCTTCCCTGCACTGGACGGTGGAGCCGTCAGCCACCCGGGTGCTCACCGATGTGGAACGGCTTCGGAGCGCGGTGCAGCACGTCCTCAGCACGCGGTGGAGGAAGGAGCATGATGCCGAGTAGCCGATCGCTTGCTCTGGCCGACTCTTCGGGGGCGGAGGGCTGATGATGACCGCCGGCCTGTCCCCGCTGGAGGACCGTGCGGAGCGCGCGTACCTCAGGCTCCTGGACCACCTGCGCACCTGCCCACGCTGCGGCACAGGATGGAAGGGGGAGCCCTGCCGAGGGGCCCACCAGCTGAGCCGAGACCTTCGTGCGGCCAGGGCAGCCGCGCGCCGAGACCACGCACGGAGGCGCCGGTGAGCGCGCCCGGCATCGCCGAGAACCTGCTGCTCGCCCTCGTCGAGCGCGACCCGCCCTGACCGTTCAGCAGCGGCAGGGTGCCGTCTGCCTGTGGTGTCCCACGGTCCTGCTCCCCGGCGACGGCGTCGACATCTGCGGCAGCCACGGCGCCGAGCGGGACTGGTGGCCGCACGCCTGCAAGCCCTGTTACGCGGCCCACCTCCGGTCCGTGGCGACATGCGTCGACTGGCACGACCATCTGCTGGGCTGCGCGGCCTGCCTCCAGCACGCCCCTTGCTCCACCGTGGGGACCCTGCGCGCCGCGCACGTGGAAGCCCGGCGCCGCATCGGCCGCCCAGCGGTCTGGTGCATGGACTGCCTGAGCATCATGCGCCCCGATGAACTGTGGCAACCGCACCTCTGGAAGAGCCGACGCGGGACGGAGATCAGTTACCGACACACCGACGGCTGCCCGCAGTAAGCGGGGGGCGTGATCAGCCCTGCGGCTCTGGCACATGTTGGGTGGATCACCCTGCCGCTGCGCCGCCTGCCCGTGACCTGGAGCGATTCCCGCCGGGCTGCCCGATGACCGCCGCCCGACACGTGCCGGTGAAGCCCTGGGTGTCCAAATGCGCAGCGCTTTCGCCAGGTTGGCAGCGGAACCTGCACTAGGTTCACCTCCGAGGCCGACTGCCGTGAGGCGCATGGCAAGGGGGAGCGATGGCGATATCGGATGTGGCGGCGAGTGCGGCGCGGGTCCTGACCGGCTTGGCGTCCGGAGGCAGCGGCGGAGTGGGCGCTGACGTCGGTCGGACCGTCTCCACACTGGTACGTGAGCGCCTCGCGAGGTCGGAACGGGGCCGTGAGGCCCTTGCGGGGGTCGATGCCGACCCTGAGGACCCCGCCGTCGCAGACGCCTTGCGGGCCGTCCTACGGGACGTGATGGCCGAGGATCCGGAGTTCGCGCGGGCTCTGGCCGACGCGCTGGCCGACACGCCCGCGGCCACCACCCAGGCCACCGGCGGGTTGAACCTCGGAAACAGCAACAGGCTCCGCGACAGCCACGTCACCGCGGCAGCCGTAGGGCTCGCAATCCTGCTGGGTCTTGGTGTTCTCGGCAGCATGCAGTTGTTCAGGGCGGACGACTCACGCGCTGAGGCCCACGCCGAGGAGGAGGTGTTGTCGAAGCAGCAGCTGGTGGATGTGATCCCGGATGAGGTCCTGGACCGGTACGGCAGCTGGAGTACCAGACAGGCGCCGGCCATCACGGGTGACTGCCCCGGCGAGCCGTCCACCTGCGATGAGTTGAGGTACACCGCCGAGGCTGAGTACGAGGATCCGAGCGGGCGCATCGCGGACTTCCGGGTGGGCGGGTTCACGAGTGCCGCCGCCGCAGCCGAGGCGGTCGATCGGTTCGTCGTCGGCCCGAAGGGCGATGACGTCACGAAGGTGACCCTGGATCGTGCGGTCGGTGACGGCTACTACGCGACCCGATGGGAGCAGTTCGGCAAGCAGAACTTTCTCATCTCGGTGGCGCAAGGCACCGTGGTCATCAACGTGAGCCTGGGCGGCACACGCGACCTGCCGGACCCCGAACTCGTGCGAAGCCTGGCCGAGGCCGCCGCGCGAAAGGCGGAGGCCCTTCACAGGACGAGCACGCTGTGGCCAACGCGGTAGCTCATCCGTGCGAAGGACGGCTGAGCGGCTGTGGGCCAGGCCGGGGGTGGGCATACTGCTGGTGAGCCGCGAAGTGGCGTCGTCTGTCGGCGACTTGGACCGTATGGAGGGCGGTCAGGATGACACTTCACATCTCACAGAAACAGAGCTGCCTGATCGTGCGACTGCCGCCGGAAGTGGACATCGGCAACGCCGAGAAGATCCAGGAACTTCTGCGGGACGTGTGTCGCCGTCTGGGGCCGCGGGCAAGCGGCGGGATTTCCTCAGTGATCGCCGACTGGTCCGGGGCCTGCTTCTTGACCATGGCCGGTGTGGCGGTCCTTGAGGACTTCCGACTGGCCACCCGTGAACGGTTCACGCCGCTGCGCGTGGTGGTCTCGGCCCCGCTGCCCCGCAAGGTCCTGCGCATGGTGGGCCTGGACGGACAGGTCGCCCTCTACAGCAGCGTTGAACAGGCCCTGTGCGACGCGGTGAGCGTCGACGACGTGGGCGGCGCCCGGGATCCCGACTGACGTCGGGCCGCGCTCGGCAGCCGGGCGGGAGCGCGGATCATGACAGGTCCTGACCACCCGTTCAGGCGGGGGACCCCGATGAGTCATCTGGGGGACCATCTGCGGCTGATCGCCCAGTTCAACGACCAGGCGCAGCAGGGGCTGGAGCGGGATTCGGAGACGGCCCGGATCTTCATGGCCGTATACTCCGGGTTCCTCATCGAAGCCGGTACGCAGATCCGCTGTCGCCTCGATCCGGCCCTGATGGAACGGGCCACGGTGGAGATCCGGCGCCGCGCGCCCGCGATCCCCCGCGGCGAGCGGGACGCGGCCACGCGGCTGCTGGCCACGGTGTGGGCGGCCGGGCTGACCCTGTCCGGCCGGTGCGGTGGCGCGCGCCGGCGGGGCTGCGTACGCCGGGTGCATCAGTGCTGCCCGGTGCCGTGGCGGGTTCCCCGTGGATGGACGTCGCGTCGGGGCGGGCAGGGTGCAGCGGTGTCTGTGCGTCTGCACGGGCCCCACCGAGGGGTGCTCCCTCCTCTGCGGCGGGGCCCGTTCCGCAAAGAAGCACCTGGGCGTACGCGGGACAACGACCGGGCCACCACGTTACGAACGTCAGGCCCCGCGCCTGCGGCACCCCGCGCCCAGACGTCAGACCCCGCGCCTGCGGCGCCACGCCACGGCAGCGGCGAACAGCCCCCCGACAGCGACGGCCGACCCGGCGCCGACCGCGATGCCGGCGCCGAACCGTGAACCGTCGTCCTCGTCCCGGTCATCCTCGGACTTGGACTCGGACGCGGGCTTCGACTCGGACTTGGGCTCGGCGATCGTCACCTTCTCGCGCAGCGTGATCGCCGGGTAGTCGCACGTGTAGTCCTCCTCGCCCACTCCGACGCAGTCGGCCTCTTTGTGGCGGAGGGTGAACGTCACCGGGTAAGTCCCCGGCCGGACGCCCTTCTTGACCCGGCCGGCGCCGACCCAGGCCGCGCCCGTGTCCCCCATGGCCGTGCCGTCGTTCAGGGCGGGGCTCGACACCTCCACCTTCGTCGGCCGGGGGTTGCCGGGGCGCTCCTTGACCGTGAGGTCCACGAGGCCGCCGGGCGTGGCGGGCCCGCCGACCGAGGCGTAGCCCCGCCCGGGGAACGGGAGCGGCTCGGCGTGGGCCGCGCCCGACACCCCGATGACCAGGGCGAACGCGGCGGACGCGGCCAGCGCGGCCGCTCCCGTTCGTCCCGACGGCCCTGTGAAGTTGCTCATAAAGGCTTTGCCTTCCCTTGGTGCGCGATGGCCATACGATCTTGGCCGACCTTGACGCAGTCACGCCATACCGGGTGACAGGCGTCTCATTCATGTGGGGGGAAACAAGCATGCACGTGCGCAGAGCGCTGGGTGCCGCGGCGGGAGCCGTGGCCCTGATCCTGCTGCCGGGGGTCCCGGCGCAGGCGGACCCCGGCGATCCGTCGCCCAGGGCGAAGGCCACCGACGCGGCGTCGGTGACCGAGCCCACGCCGGAGGGTAAGCCTCCGGTACCGACTCTCGTACCGAAGCCCAAGGACGCCGCGTCGAGGGACGCCGCCTCGAAGGACGCGGCCTCCAAGGGCGCCGCCTCGCAGGACGCGCGGAAGCCCACACGTTCGGCCTCGAAGCACCCGACGGCCAAGCCCAAGGACCCGAAGGCCACGCCGAAGACCCGGACCGCGCCCCCGACCCCCGTTCCGGCGGGCGGTGACAACGATGCCCGCGCGTTCACCCCGGCCGACGCCGACGACTACTGGACGCCCGCCCGCATGCGCGCCGCCGAGCCCGTCGAGGAGGACACGACCCGCAAGCCCGGGTCGTCCGCGGCCCCGAAGCGGTTCACGCGCTCGGCCAGCAAGCCCTTCGAGGGCCTGCCGATCGTGGGCACCTTCTTCTGGAACGACGGCACCAACACCGGCCGCTTCTGCGGCGGCACGGTCGTCAAGAGCCCCGGCAAGAACATCGTGATGAGCGCCGGGCACTGCTTCGACGACCAGGACGCGCGCAAGAACCTGACGTTCGTCCCGCAGTACGACGACGGCAAGAAGCCGCACGGCGCCTTCACCGTCAAGCCCGGCCGCATCTACGTCGACAAGCGGTACCTGTCCAAGGGCCCGGACGCCGCGGCCGACCTGGACTTCAACTTCCTGGTGCTCGAGCCGCGCGGCGGCAAGAACGTCGAGGACGTCGTCGGCGGCGCCGAGCTGATGATCAACGCGGGTTACGAGCACAACCCGGTCCGCCTCATCGGATACCCCGCCAACCAGAAGCGCCCGCTGGACTGCACGGACAAGACGGTCCGCTACAACAGCACCGACCCGAAGATCCCCGGCAGCTTCCTGCGCATCGCCTGCGACAAGTACTCCGGCGGCGCCTCCGGCGGCCCCTTCCTGATCAAGCGCGGCAGCGGCTTCGGCATCATCGGCGTCATCGGCGGCTGGAAGACCGGCGGCGACGTGGACGACATCTCGTACAGCTCCTACCTGGACGGCGACGCCAAGGCGCTGTACGACGACGCGGTGAACAACAAGCCCCCGGCCGGGCGCGGCGTCCTCGGCAAGGCCGAGACGTGGAAGCACGCCGAGGTCATGGCCGGCGGCTACTTCACCGACGGCAACCCCGGCACCTGGGACTACTCCGACCTGGTGGTGCGCTGGTCCGACGGCGAGGTCAGCCTGTACCGCGGCGCCGGTGAGGACAACGACAACTTCGACAAGGAGATCCGTCTCACCGGCCCCAACGGCACATGGAAGCACGCCGTCACCATGGCCGCGGGCGACTTCTCCGGGGCCGACACGGACGACCTGATCGTGCGCTGGTCCGACGGCGAGCTGACGCTGTACCCGGACGTCGACGCGGCCGGCTTCCACGGCGAGGTGCAGCTCCAGAAGCCCAACGACCTGTGGAAGCACGCCACCTCCATCACCGGCGGCCGCTACACCACCGACAACAAGTGGACCGACGACCTCGTGGTCCGCTGGAGCGACGGTGAGGTCACCCTCTACACCAACCTCAACAAGGACGGCTTCCACGGCGAGAAGAAGCTCGCCGCGCCCAACGGCACGTGGACGCACGCCTCGACGATCACCTCGGGCGACTTCACCGGCAACGACCAGCACGACCTCATGGTGCGCTGGACGGACGGCGAGCTGACGCTCTACAAGGACATCGACCAGAACGGCTTCCACGGCGAAGTCCAGGTCAAGAAGCCCAACCGGCTCTGGACGCACGCCACCGTCCTCGGCGCGGGTGACTACACCGAGAACAAGCACCCGGACGACTTCCTGGTGCGCTGGTCCGACGGCGAGGTCTCCATGTACCCGGACGCCGACGAGACCGGTCTGAACCGGGAGATCACGCTGGTGTACCCGCCCGCGTAACGGCCACCCGGTCACCCGGTCACCCGGCCACCCGGTCACCCGGTCACCCGGCCCCACGGCACTGAAGGGCCCCTTCCCCTGCGGGGGAGGGGCCCTTCGTATGCCTGGACGGGGGTCCTCGCGTGCCAGGACGGGGCCTTTCACCTGCGTCAGGACACGCGGCGGCACCCCTCGGGGTTGATCGCTGAGGGCAAAGGTTTCTTTACGCGGAGTCTGCTGACATGGGCGCGCGCATGACAGATGATCATTAAGTGCGTGGGTGGGCCTGACCACCGTCCGCGCCGTCATCAGGGGGAGAGTTGAGGCAGGGACAGGGGGGCACGCCACGGGCGTGACCGGCACGCGCGGACGGCACCGTCCCGCCGTGTGAACACTCGGCCGCGTGAACGCGGCCCGGGGAAACCACCATGCGCAGCGCCCGCCAGGCACCGTGCGCCCCTGCCGCGCGCGGCGGCCCGCCGTCGGGTCCCGCGCGCTGCGCGAGCACGCCGGCCGGGTGATGTCCGTGGTCGCGTACGCCGGGGACAGCCGCACCCAGACCGTCGACGACCTGCGGGGCGTCCGCGACGTGGTGCGCACCGCCGACGAGTCCATCTGGCTGCACGCGGACGCCTGTTGGGGCCTGCTGTGCGCCTTCAGCGACGAACTGCGCGGCCTCATCGCGGGCATCGCGGACTACGACAGCGTGACCGTGGACCCGCACAAGGTCATGGGCGTGCCGCACAGCCTCGGGGCGGTCCTGGTCCGGGACCCGGGCAGCCTGCGCGCCATCTCCAGCCACTCGGGCCTCATCATGGGTGACGACTTCGACTTCGGGCAGGTCACGCCGTTCGTCGGCACCAAGGCCTGGCTGTCCTTGAAGCTGTGGATGATGATGCGCACGCGTGGCCGCGCGGGCCTGGCTCGACTCGCCGAGGACCGCGTCGACACGGCGCGGCGCTTCGCCGACCTCGTCGACGCCCACGACCGCCTGATCCGGCTGCACCCGGTGGACATGATGGCAGTCACCTTCCTGTACGTGCCCGAGGACGTGGATGTCACCGCCCCGGACATCGAGCGGATCAACGAGGCCAACCTGCGCATCCACGAGCGCATGCTCGCCGACGGCACCTGGCACCTGCACCACTTCGGCCTGCCGGACGACACCGGCGTCCTGAAGTACGGGGCGACGCTGTACCCGATGCGGTTCATGGCGGCCAACCCGCGCATCGAGGAGCAGCACATGACCGGCGTCCTCGACTACGTCCTGGAACTCGGCGCCCTGTTCGACAAGGGAGAGCTGTGATGGCACGTCACACCACTCATGCCGTACGGGAGTTCCGCACGCTGACGCCCTTCAGCGCCAGCCCGGTCGCGCACGACCCGCGTGACGTGCTGCGCCTGGCCCTGTCCGAGAACCCCCTCGGCCCCTCCCCGAAGGCCATGGACGCGGCGCGCGCCGCCCTCGAACACGCCCACTGGTACCCGCACTCCGACGGCGAACCGCTGCGCGGCCGCCTCGCCGCGCACTACGGCCTGGCCGGGCACCAGGTCGTCGTGGGCAACGGAGTGGACGAGATCATTCTGCTCGTCGCCCTCGCCACCGCCGACGCGGACCGCCCGACGGTCATCACCGCGAACACCTTCGCCGGGTACGCGGCCTCCCTGGAGACCGTGGGCCACACGGTGACCACGGTGCCGCTGGCCGACGGGAGCGGGGTCGACCTGCACGCCGTGTGCGAGGCGGCGCGCGACGCGGCCTGCGTCCTGGTGTGCAACCCGCACAACCCGACGGGCACCGCCCTCACCGCCGACCAGGTCACCACCCTCGTCGAGGTGTGCGCCGACGCCGGGGCGCTCCTCGTCCTGGACGAGGCGTACGCCGAGTTCGCCGACGCCGGGCACTTCGGCAGCGGCCTTGCGCATCTGGGGCGGCCGGGCGTGGTGGTCCTGCGCACCTTCTCCAAGGCGTACGGACTCGCGGGCCTGCGCTGCGGCTACGCCCTCGGCGACGCGGACCTCGTCGCGGCGATGACCGCGATCCGCACCGCCCTTCCGTACAACACCAACCGGGTGGCTCTCGCCGCCGCGGCCGCCGCCCTCGCCGACCAGGACCACCTGCGGACCGTGGTCGACGCCTGCGCGACGGCCCGTCGGGAGCTGACGTCCGGGCTCGCGGACCTGGGTGTGGAGAGCCTGCCCTCGCAGACCAACTTCGTGCTCGCCCGCCTGGGCGAGGACGCCGAGGAGGCCGCGGCCGTCGTCGCTCGCCTCGCCGGCCACCACGGCATCCACATCAGGGACGCGGCGGGCCTGGGTTTCGGGGGGTGGGCGCGGGTCAGCGTTCCGCACACCCGCGACGTACCTCTGCTGACCTCCGCGCTGCGCTCCGCCCTGGCGGAGCCGGACACGTCCGCCTGAACCGGAGCATCCGTGTCCAACCCCTACCGGAAGATATTCGCCGCGCCCGGCGCGGCCTCGTTCACCGCCGCGGGCTTCTTCGGGCGCATGACGCTCTCCATGATGGGTGTCGGCGTCATCACGCTCGTCTCCCAGGTCACCGGGCGCTACGGCCTCGCCGGAGCGCTGGCCGCGGCCTTCGCGCTCGCGGCCGCCGTGATCGGCCCGCAGACGTCGCGCCTGGTGGACCGGCACGGCCAGGCGAGGGTGCTGCGCCCGGTGACCCTCGTCGCTGTCGTCGCGGTGGCGGGGCTGCTGCTCTGCCTGCGCCACGACGCCCCCGAGTGGGCCCTGTTCGGGTGCGCCGCGGGCATCGGCTGCGCGCCGAACGTCGGCTCGATGGTCAAGGCCCGCTGGGCCGAGGTCCACCGGGGTTCACCGCGCGAGCTGCACACCGCGTACGCGTGGGAGGCCGTGGTGGACGAGGTCTGCTACATCGTCGGCCCCATCGTCTCCATCGGCCTGTCCACCGCCTGGTTCCCGCAGGCGGGCGTGGTGCTCGCGGGCGGATTCCTCACGGCCGGCGTGCTGTGGCTGACCGCCCAGCGCGCCACCGAGCCCGCCCCGCACCCCCGGCAGGGCGGGGGAGGGGGCCTGGCGCTGCGCTCCCGTGGGCTCCAGGTGCTCGTCGCCACCTATGTCGCCATCGGGGTCATCTTCGGATCCGTCGACGTGGTCACGGTGGCGTTCGCGGAGGAGCGCGGCCACAAGGGGGCGGCGAGCCTGGTGCTCGCCGCGTACGCGATGGGCTCTTGCGCCGCCGGGATCGTCCTCGGCCTGGTGCACCTCAAGGGCACGCCGTACGCGAACTGGCTCGCGGGGGTGTGCGCCATGGCGGTCACGGTGCTGCCGCTGCTGTGGGCGCACAGCCTGGGGGCCCTCGCGGCGCTGCTGTTCGTGGCGGGCCTGTGCATCGCCCCCACCATGATCACCGCCATGCCGCTCCTGGAACGGCACGTGCCCCCGGGCCAGTTCACCGAGGGCATGTCCTGGACCGGCACCGGCCTCGCGATCGGCCTCGCCGTGGGGTCCTCGGCCTCCGGCTGGGTCGTGGACGACTGGGGCGCCGAGGCGGGTTACGCCGTGCCGTGCGTGGCCGGGGCGGCGGCTCTCGGGGTGGCGCTCGCGGGGGGCCGTCGTCTGCGGGGGCCTTCGGCACGGGGTGAGGTCGTCGATGAAACCGTCGGTCATGCGGGGTGAGCCTTGGTTCGGTGCTCACGTACTGAAGCACCCGGTCGACCGTCAGGCCCCCCAGGGCCGGGGCACGCAGCAGCGCTCCAGGGGTGACCAAGTACCCGTCGTGGTGCGTGAAGGAGACCCCCGCCAGTTGGGAGGCAACGCCAGTTCCTTCATCCCTCTCTCCCTCATGACCGCAGAGTATTCCGCGCGACGGACCACAGCCGCACGCCACCGCCTCCCGCTGGGGGATCAGCGGGAGGGGACCTGCAAAGGCTGGCCGGGGTGGAGTGGGGTGAGCTGGTGGACGTCGTGGCGTTCGCGTAGTTCCTGGACTGCTTCGGGGGTGGCCGGGGCTTTACGGGTGAGGAGGTCGAAGAGGTCCTCGAAGTAGTGCTCGTGCCCGGGTGGCGGCGCGGCCTGAAAGAGCATGCGGGCGGGGGCGGGGCCGGGGTTGCTGAAGGCGTGGGGGCAGCCGGGCGGGATGTGGATGAGGGTGCCGGGACCGCCGCGGACCGCTTGGCCGCCGTCCTTGGAGCGCCATGCCCGCCAGTTGTCCGCCGTGCGCACGGTGGGCTCGAAGGCGAACAGGTCGACCTCGCCCTCCAGGACGTAGAAGAACTCTTCGCTGCGCGTGTGCAGGTGGGCGCCGACGTCGAAGCCGACCGGGACGAGGACCTCGAAGAGGGAGCCGACGGCCGACCGCTCGCCGGTGATCTTGAAGGTGACGTGCTGGGCCGGGCTGGTCAGGGTGCGTCCGCCGCCCGGGGGCAGGACCAGGCCGTCGCGGCTCACCAGGCGACCGGCAGGGCGCGCGGACCGCGGATCAACTCGCCGAGCCGCCAGATGACCTGCTCGGCCGGTACGGCCAGGCGCAGCGTCGGGTAGCGGTCTGCCACCGCCCGTAGCATCACTTGCGCCTCCACGCGTGCGAGGGCGGCCCCGACGCAGTAGTGCGGTCCGTGGCCGAAGGACACGTGGGGGTTGGGGTGGCGGTCGAAGTCCAGTTCGTCGGGGCGGTCGAAGACGGCCGGGTCGCGATTGGCGGCGAGGTAGGAGGAGTACACGGCCTCGCCGCGCCGGATCGTCACCCCGCCCACCTCGACATCCTCGGTGGCGATCCGGGACTGGCCGACGCCGTTGCGGTGCGGCACCCAGCGCAGTAGCTCCTCCACCGCACCCGGCAGCACCTGCGGTTCGGTGCGCAGGCGCTCCATCAGCTCCGGCCGGGTGAGCAGGACGTAGAACATGGTGGAGGAGTTGAAGCGGACCGCGGTGAATCCGCTGATCTGCATGAGTACCGCGAAGGCCACCATCTCGGCGCGGGTGGCGGTGCCCTCCCGCTCCGCCTCCATCAGGTGACTGAGCAGATCGTCCTGCGGGCAGGCGAGCCGACGGGCGGCGAGGGCGTCGAAGTAGGCGCGGATCTCCCGCTTGGCCCGCTCGCTGTGCTCGCGGCCGAGGCGGGACGTGATGATCTGCTCGGTCCACAGAGCTACTTGCTCCCGGTCCTGCTCGGGGACGCCCATCACCTCGCTCATCACATCCCGTGCGAAAGGGGTGGTGAGCTGTTCCATCAGGTCCACGGGAGGCCCCTGCCGGTCCATCGCGTCCAGGAGCTGGTGCGCCATCTCCTCCGCGCGCGGGCGCAGTTGGTCGATCCGGCGTGTGGTGAAGGCGGACGAGGCGGACCGCCGCAGCCGGGTGTGTTCGGGCGGATCGGCGAAGCCGACCGCGTCGTCCAGCGGGATGGCGTGGGGGGCGAGCCGGGTGACCTCGCGGCCCCGCAGGGCGGAGCGGCTGAACCGCGCGTCGGAGGTCACCTTGGTGACGTCCGCGTACTTGCCCGTGAGCCAGGCGTCTCCTTCGCCGTGCGGCAGCTTGATGCGGCCCAGCTCGGGCAGTCGCAGGCTGCGGCGCATCACCGGGTCGAAGTCCAGTTCGTTGAGGGCGTCGACGGTCCAGAAGACGGGCTCGGACATGGGTCCCCTTCCTGTGTCTGGCGTGTCGGTGCGGACGGTCGGTCCTGGCCGGCTGACATGGTCCAACTGCCCAGTGTCATCTCGGCGGTGATGCCAGGCCCGAAGCCGGCGAGGAGGCCCCGGTGAGTTTCCTCGGCCGAGCCTTCGTCGAAGAGCCGCCCCAGCGCGTCAAGGACCACGGCGCTGGCGATGTTGCCGTGCTCGGTGAGCGTGGCCCGGCTGTGCCGGAACGCCTCGGCGGGCACCTTCAGGAAGCGGCTGAGGTCGTCGAGGATCCGGGGTCCGCCGGCGTGGATGAGGTAGAAGTCCAGCTCGGAGGCGTTCCACCGGTGCTGTTCCGCCAGGGCCGCCAGGACCGGTGCGAGCGGGGCCATGGTGCCCGGCACCCGCCGGTCCAGCTGGAAGTGGAACCCGGTCGCGCGGACCGCGTACGAGATCCACTCCTCGGTGCCCGGGATCAAGTAGGAGGCGTTGCGCTCAAGGCGCATGCCGCAGCCGCCTTCGCCCCGCACGACCACGGCGGCGACCGCGTCCCCGAACAGCCCGTTGGACAGGAGCGATCCGATGCTCAGGTCCACGGGCTGGTAGCAGAGCGAGCAGAACTCGCAGGACACGACGAGCGCGTTGGACTGGGGATAGGCCGTGCAGAAGTCGTGCGCGCGGTTGACCGCCGCGGCGCCGGCCGCGCAGCCCAGCTGGGCGATCGGCAGCTGCCTGGTCTGGGGGCGGAACCCCATCATGTTGATCAGCCACGCGGTGAGCGAGGGCATGCTGAAACCGGTGCAGGAGACGAAGACGAGCAGATCGATCTGGTCGGCCCTCAGCCCGGCATGCTCCAGAGCGCGCCGGACGACGCGCGGCACCCGCTTCTTCGCCTCGGTGAAGAACAACGAGTTGCGTGCCTCGAAACCGGGGTGTTCCAGCACGCGCTCGACCGGCTGGATGAGGTGGCGCCGGCGCACCCCCGTGTTCGAGATCAATCGCAGGACGAGTGCCAGGTCGGGGTGGTCCCGGTGCAGCGTCCTGGCGATCTCCAGTGTGTCGTCCATGGTGAGGGGATGTTCCGGTACCTCGGTCACCGGTCTGCAGAGCACTGCCATGACGAGAGTCGCCTCCCTGCCAAAGGGCCGACGAACCGACACGAAGGCCATGTTGATGGAGTTGTGCGGTGGTTCCCTCAAGGAAAGCATGATTCGTATCATCAGCGACATCACTCCCAAAGGGGATGAGCCGAAAATGCGTGTGAGGGGCACACTGTCGGGCCCAACTGTGCAGGTGCGTGCGCCCTCTTGGCGGCCCGGCCCTGACGTGCGCGGCCGGGCAACCGCGCCCGGTGAGGCGACGCGGCTCGCCGTACACCAGGTGGCAGGTGGACGAGGTGGACGACGATGCCGTGATTACCCATCACGCGGGCTTTCTGCGCGGGGAGTTGAGAGGGCTCTGCCGAGGTGCGTGCGCTCGACGTCCTCGGCCTGGCCCTGCCGGCCGCCGGCCGCCAGCCGCGCCGAAAAGGAAACTACTTCCACACGACGGCCACGACCGCCGCAGCCGCCGTGAACACCCCGACGGCATAGAAAGCCCACGGCTGTTTATTGCGCATCCCCACCATTGCGGTCACCGCCACCAGGATGTCGAGGGCCAGTTTCACCGCCATCTTCGCGTGCGGCACCGACAGGTCCAGGGATATCCGGGTCCAGATGAGCCCCGCACCGGTGACCAGCTGCACGACCGCGCTGCTCAGCATGTAGCTGCCCGTCACCGGGTCCTTCCCCCGCAGCTGGAAGAAGAGACCACCGAGAAGCGCGGCGAACCCGAAGAGGTGGAAGACAAGGAATGTGTTCCGAAGAATCTCCATGCCGCTGATCGTTCCATAGAGCTAGAACAAATTGACGGCCTTTACGCAGAAATTCGACCGGGCCGCGAGCCATGTCCGACACCGCTTTGTCGACGAGCCGTCCGATCCTTACGCGCCGTCCGGTCCTCGCCGTCCGTTCCTCACGCGCCGTCCGTTGCTCACGCGCCGACCGTTCCTCACGGACCGGCCGGGGCCCCACGATCTGCGCGCTCCCCGTGCGGGGTCTCGGGCTGACGTATCCACGCGCCCAGGAGCCCAAGCGCCTCTTCGGAACTGGAGCCTGCCTCGGCGGTGTAGACACTCAGCCGCTGGTCCGGGTCGGCGGGCAGGGTGAGGGACTCGTAGTTGAGGGTGAGGGGGCCGACGACCGGGTGGTGGAAGTGTTTGCTGCCGTGCGTGTGCCGGTGCACGTTCTGGTCGGCCCACCAGCGGCGGAAGTCCTCGTCGGTGATGGAGAGTTCGCCGACGAGTTCGGCGAGCAGGGGATCGTGGAGGTGGCGTCCGGCGTCGCGCCGGAGCGAGGCCACGATGTCCCGGGCGTGGGTGTCCCAGTGGGTGTACAGCGAGCGGGCGGTCTCGTCGCGGAACATGAACCGCACCAGGTTCCGCTCGCGGTGCGGCAGCGTGTCGAAGTCGGTGAGCAGCGCCCGTGCCATCTGGTTGGACGCGAGCACGTCCAGGCGCCGCCCGAGGACGAGGGCGGGGGTGTGGTCGAGGATCCGAAGCAGGTCGCGAAGGCCCGGGCGGACCGGCTGTGGACGCGTCGCCGTGCGGCGGGGCCTGCCCGTGGCGGGCTTGGCGAGCTGGAACAGATGGGCGCGCTCGACGGGATCGAAGCGTAGCGCGCGGGAGATGGCATCGAGGACGGCCTCGGAGACGTTCAGGCGGCGTCCGCGTTCCAGGCGTACGTAGTAGTCGACGCTCACACCCGCCAGCTGCGCGATCTCTTCGCGGCGCAGTCCTGGCACGCGCCGGGAGCCGCCGTCGTCGGACAGGCCTGCCTGGCGCGGGGTGATCCGTGCCCGCCGGGAGCGGAGGAACTCGGCGAGAGCTGCGTTGCGGTCCATGCCGTTCACGATAGGGGCCGAGATCGCCCCGACGGCCTGCGAGAGGGGGACTGGCAGTCCCCCGGTCCGGCTGTCCCCGGGGCGTAGCGGACCCCCCGCAAGCCGCTCGGCGGCCGATTCCGGTGCTGAAGTGGAACGTGTCGAGACCGGCCGGGGTCCGACCGTCCCGGCCGGCATCTCTTGGCATCGGCCAGGGCCCAGCTGTCCCGGTCGGCCTCTCTTCACATCGGCCAGGGCCCAACCGCCCCGGTCGGCCGCTATTCGCAAACGTACGAAGGGAACTCCTGTGTCGGACACCAAGACATTCCTGATCACCGGCGTCAGCACCGGCCTTGGCCGCGCACTCGGTCGCGCGGCGCTTGCCGCGGGCCACGGGGTGGTGGGCACGGTGCGCACGCCCGCCGACGCGCGGGCCTTCGAGGCGCTCGACGGCGACGCGCACGCCCGCATCCTGGACGTGACCGACCATGACACGGTGGCCACGGTGGTGGAGGAGACCGAGCGCGACCTGGGCCCCGTCGACGTGCTCGTCGCCAACGCCGGGTACGGACATGACGGCCTCTTCGAGGAGTCGTCGATGGACGACCTCCGCCGTCAGTTCGAGGTCAACGTCTACGGAACCGTGGCCGTGATCAAGGCCGTACTGCCGCACATGCGGGAGCGCCGCCGCGGCCACATCATCGCTGTCACCTCGATGGGCGGGCTCGTCACCATGCCCGGTCTCAGCTTCTACCACGGCAGCAAGTTCGCGGTGGAGGGCATCCTCGAAACCCTCGGCAAGGAGGTCGCCGATCTCGGCATCCACGTCACCGCCGTCGAGCCGGGCAGCTTCCGGACCGACTGGTCCGGCCGCTCGATGATCCGCTCGCCCCGCGCGATCGCCGACTACGACGAGCTGTTCGAGCCGATACGCGCCCGGCGTGTGAACGGCAGCGGGACCCAGCCGGGCGACCCGGACAAGGCCGCGGCCGCGGTGCTGCGCATGGTGGCGGCCGAGCAGCCGCCGGCCCGCCTGCTGCTCGGCAACGACGCGCTGCGGCTCGTCCGAGCTGGACGCGAGGCTTTCGAGCGCGACATGCTCGCATGGGCCGACCTCTCGGCCTCCACCGACTTCGACGACGTCAGCCGACCGTCCTGACCTCACGCGCTGACGGGGCGTCGGCGCGTTTCCTCGAGGTTGGCGGTGTGCTCGCCGACACGAGCACACCGGTACCCGAAGGGGACGGCAGCGGGTACGAGGCCCCCGCCGGCCGGTTCGGCGTTTGCGTTCGCCAGATTCGGGAGGGGCACGAGCCGGGAGTCGGCGGTGGGGTACTGGATCAGTCGGCGTCACCGATTCGTTCCTCACGCGTGGTGTGTGACTCCGGCGGATCGGAGGGGCGCGAGTAGAACTGCTGCGCCCATTTCCGGTACGGGCCGATGGGGCCATCGCCGCGGGCGAGACGGGGCGGGTCGGTGTAGACCTTGGCGTTCCGGACAGGGAGGTCCGCGTCCGAGTCACGGGCCAAGGCGTAGAGATTCATCCGCGCCATCGCGTCGCAGGGCAGCCGGGAGGCAACGCGTGGCAGTCGGCTCAGGGGGCCGGTGTCGTTCGTGAGGGGCACCGTGGTGCCGATCAGGAGTTCCAGGTGCCAGGGGACGACCGGGTGGGGAGAGACGACGACGTCGATGTCCACGCCGGGGGCGGGCACCTGAATCTCCATGTGGATGAAGCAGAGGCCGTAGAGCGTGAAGGAAAGGTCGGCGGCGATCTTTCCCAACGGGGGATACGCGTGGACGGCGCGCAGCGTGAGGGTGAGCCGGTGCTCGTCGGGGACCGGCGGTGCCACCATGCTGCCGCCGTCGAATGTGTGCAGGGGCGCGAGGTGGCCCATGTCGACGGTTTTCTCGCAGATCTCCTGCGGGTGGGAGTCCGCTTCGTTACGCATGAATCTGACGGTGGAAGCGGGGTGCTTGAGAACCGAGGGCAGGTACCAGGAGGGAGGGCGGCCCGAAGAGCCGCCGGACCAGGCGAAGATGCCGCCGTTGACCTCCTGGCAGGGGAGGACGGCCAGCCGTTCCTGGACGGGCAGGCCGGTGTAACCGGGACCGGCACGCACCACCGCCCCCTCGGCGTCGAACGCGAAGCCGTGGAAGGGGCAGACGATCAGCTCCCCCTCGACACAGCCTCCGTGGCCGATGTGCGCGCCCAAGTGGGGACAGTAGGGGCGCGTGGCGTGCACCGCCCCGCGTTCGGTGCGGTAGATGACCACGTCCTCGCCCGTGAACCTGCGGATCACGACCCGTCCTGGCTTGACCTCGCGGGAACGTCCGCCTCGCACCATTCGAGTTCGCGGAGATCAGCCACACCATGCGCGGGGCGATCAGCCGCACCCTCGCGGGGCCGGGGCGGGAGCCCGTATCGCGGCCATGCTCCACTGCATTCCTGACGCCCAGCGTGACGACAGCTCGGCTGCGCCGGGGGGCTCCCTGGCCCACGCGTGCCGGACGGCGACGCGAGATGCGGAGGAATCGTGAAGAGATCGCGTTCGATTCTTGGGATTCGCTCACAGGAGCGGAAAACTCAGAGCGCTCACTCGGCGCTTTCGAACAGGTCGGGCGCCGACCCACGCGATGGGAGACCGATCAACGATGTTCACTCTGGTACGGAGCAGAGCGCGGGCGGCCGCGCTCGCGCTCTCGGCAGTCGCGGCCCTCGCCTTCGGCGCGACCACCTCGACCGGCGCGGCAGCGTCCCCCGCCCCGCCTCCCGTGAAACAGGGGCCCACCTCGGTGGCGTACGTCGAGGTGAACGACAACAGCATGCTGAACGTCGGCAAGTACACCCTCGCCAAGGGCGGCGGCAACGTCTTCGACGTCGCCGTGATCTTCGCGGCGAACATCAACTACGACACGAGCAAGAAGGCCGCGTACCTGCACTTCAACGAGAACGTACAGCGCGTCCTCGACAACGCCGCCACCCAGATACGGCCGTTGCAGCAGAAGGGCATCAAGGTCGTCCTCTCGGTGCTCGGCAACCACCAGGGCGCGGGCTTCGCCAACTTCCCGAACCGGCAGGCCGCTTCGGCGTTCGCCAAGCAGCTGTCGGACACCGTCACCAAGTACGGCCTCGACGGCATCGACTTCGACGACGAGTACGCCGAGTACGGCAACAACGGCACGGGCCAGCCCAACGCCAGCTCGTTCGTGCACCTGGTGACGGCGCTGCGCGCGAACATGCCGAACAAGATCATCAGCCTCTACAACATCGGCCCGTCCGCGTCGCGCCTCTCCTACGGCGGCGTCGACGTCTCGTCCAAGTTCGACTACGCCTGGAACCCGTACTACGGCACTTGGCAGGTCCCCGGCATCGCCCTGCCCAAGTCGAAGCTCTCGCCGGCGGCCGTCGAGATCGGCAGGACCTCGCAGAGCACGTCCGCCGCGCTGGCCCGCCGCACCGTCAGTGAGGGGTACGGCGTGTACCTGACGTACAACCTCAACGGCGCCGACCGCAGCGCCGAGATCTCCGCGTTCACCAGGGAGCTGTACGGCAGTGACGCCGTCTACACGCCGTAAGGCGACCGCCCGCCAGGGCCTGCGGTACTCCTGCGGGGCAGCCCGCGTTCCGTAGGCCGTGATCACGCACGCCGCGCCTTCGACAACGTTGTCGGAGGTGCGGTGTGCGGGCTGGACGCGGCCGACCGCCGAGCCGGCCTCGGGCGATCTGCGGCTGAGCCGGCCGCGGTCAGCCGGAAGCCGCAGCGCACAGAGCGGCAGATGGATCATGGACACCCCCAGGCCCGCGCCACGGGCCTCATACCTCAATGCGAGCTGTAGCCCCCATGCCCCGCACCCCCGCCGCACACGACCAGCCCCCGCACCACGCCAACTCCCCTTGGGAGCAATGGCCTCCGGCCGCCCTCGAATCGAAGCCGGGCCTCATCCCGGCCCCGCCCGGCACGCCCTACCACGCGCAGGGCAGGAACGGCCGGGCCACCAGGCGTGACTGGTGGGGAGAGCTTCTGCTGGTCACGGTCCTGGTCGCGGGGGCCCTCCTCGGCGTCTACGTGGTCGGCGTCATCCTCGCCGACGCGCTGCACGCCGGCCCGGCCGCGTCGGACGGTGACCGGGTCTTCGCGTCCCCGCTCGTCGACACGGCTCTGCAACTGGCCGCACTGGGAGCCGCCATCCCCGCGGTCCTGGTGGGCGTGCGCCGCTTCGGCCGCCGCCCGGCAGGCACCATCTCCTCTGTCACCGGCCGTCTGCGCTGGGGCTGGCTCCTGCGCTGTGCCGTGGTGGCCGTTCCCGTGATGGCCGCGCAGCTGGGCCTGTTGCTGGTGTGGACCTGGGACGCGGACAGCTCCCCGGCACCCCGGCAGGGCTATCCCGGCTGGCCGATGCTGGTGCTGAGTCTTGTGGTGCTGTGGACGTTGATCCCGTTCCAGGCCGCCGCCGAGGAGTATGTGTTCCGTGGCTGGCTCGTCCAGCTCACGGGACGCCTCACGCGGTCCCCATGGCCCGGCGTCACGCTCGCCTCGCTGCTCTTCGCCCTGGCCCACGGCCTGGGGGAGCCCACCGGATTCGCCCTGCTGTTCTACTCCGCGCTGTGGTGGGGCTGGCTGGTCGTCCGCACCGGTGGACTGGAGGCCGTGATCGCCCTCCACACCGCCAACAACGCCTTGGCCATAGGCCTGGCCGCCGCCTTCGGCGAGCTGGCCGACAACGGCACCGCCGCCGACGCCCCTTGGCAGGCCCTCGTACTCGAGGTGGTCTTCTCCCTGCTGTACTGCCTGACCGTGGCACGGCTCGCCGACCGGCACGCACTCAACCGCCGGACCCCGTGACAGCTCGGGCCGACCCCCGCGTTTCCCGTACGTCATGACGCTGCGAAGCACGGTCACCGGGGACTTGAAGCTGCCGCAGCGTAAGCCTCTAACGTCGTGAGCAGAGCCGGAGTTCCCGGCTCGGTGAGGCACCTGTGGGGGAGGCGGCGATGGCCTGGCCGATCGCGGAGGTCGTCCGGATGTCGGGTGTGACGGCCAGGACGCTGCGGCACTACGACGACATCGGTCTGCTGCCACCGGCCTGGATCGGAGCCAACGGCCACCGCTACTACGAGGAGCGCCAGCTGCTGCGGCTGCAACAGGTCCTCGTACTGCGGGAGCTGGGCCTGGGGCTGCCCGAGATCGGTCGGATCCTGGCCGCGCAGGTCGACGAGCTGAAGGCCTTGCGGGGCCACCACCGCCAGCTGCTCGCCGAACGCGACCGGATCGACGCCCTGGCCGCCACCGTCTCCCGCACGATCACCGAACTGGAACAGTCAAGAAGGGACGGCAATGTCATGACCACCATCAGTCGGCCGGAGAACCTGTTCGTGGGCATCCGGCCAGCACAGTGCATGAAGGTCCTGTACGACTTCCCCGAACTGGTCGAGGCCGTCGAACGGCACGCCTCGGCGTCGAGCGAGGCCGAGCGCGTGGCCGAGGAGCGCGAGCGCACGGCGCAGCTGGTCCGCCTCGCGGAGCTGCTGGCCGCCGGCCTGCCCGCTGACGCCGCCGCGGTGCAGGCCGAGGTCGACACCCAGTACCGGACGCTGGCCCGGATCCGGGCGGCCACCGCCGAGGAGTACCGCGCGATCGGGCGCACCTGCGTGGAGAACGAGCACTGGCGTGCGGCGTACGAGGGGATCGCGCCGGGCCTGGCCGCGTACCAGCGGTCCGCGATCGAGGCGTACGCCGCGACTCGGTTGCGCTGAGCCCTGTCGCGGGGGGAGGTGACAGGACCCCTTGGCAGCTCGGGCGCACGACCGCTGGAGCGCCGACGGGCCCTGTGGTCCTCCCGAGGGCCGGGACGGCCAGCGGGAGAGGTCGTGGGCGGCGCTCGTACGACCCGGCAAGCCCGGTCTCAGCGCGCTTTGATGCCACTGTGCCGCGGTGGGAGGCGGGCGAAACGTGTGTTCGTCGCCAGCGAAGACGGTCATGACCCACGGCCGCTGTTGCCAGGGTGGGCTCATGAACACGACACCGGATGGACGGTCGATCCCGCCCGCGCACGCTGACGAGCGAGCCATGCTGGAAGCATGGCTGGACTTCCACCGTGCGACGCTCGCCCTGAAGTGCGCGGGCCTGAGAGACGATCAGCTACGGCTCGCCGCCGCGTCACCGTCGTCGATGACGCTGCTCGGCCTCGTTCAGCACATGGCCGAGGTGGAGCGCAAGTGGTTTCAGCAGGTGTTCGCGGGTCAGGCCTTGTCGACGGTCTTCGGCGAGGACGGCCTCTACGGCTTCGCCCTTGAGCCGGAACGAGGCATCGACGAGGCGACGGCTATCTGGCAAGCGGAGATCGCACGAGGGCGTGAGCTGATCGCTCACGCATCCCTCGACGACTCCGGCCGCTTGTCCGAGCAGGAGGCGCGTATCGTCGGCGATCAGACGATATCCCTGCGCTGGATCATGACGCACATGATCGAGGAATACGCACGGCACAACGGTCACGCCGATCTCCTTCGCGAGCAGATCGACGGAGTCACCGGCGTGTGAGACGTGCTTGCGCGGTGGGACGGGCCGCGCAGATCTGGGCGTCCACGCCTCGTACCGCCCCGACCGGCCGGTACCGCCGATGGCTGGTGCCGGCCGGTCGGGGCGGTTGTGCGGCTACCTCAGATGCCGGATGAAGAACTCGGCCGCGGCCTCTCCCGCGAACCGCGGGACACCGGTGTGCCCGCCCATATTGGCGTGCAGAGTCTTCTCCTTGGAGCCGAAGGCGTCGAACAGGTCCAGGGCCGCCTGCCGGTCGTTGCCCTCGTCGTCCCACTGGAGCAGAACGTGCAGCGGAATGGTGACCCGGCGCGCCTCTTCGTACATGGCGCGAGGGATGAAACTCCCGGCGAACAGAACGGCGGCCGAGATGCGCGGCTCGACCACCGCGAGGCGGGTGCCGATGGAGATCACGCCCCCTGAGTACCCGACCGGGCCGTTGATCTCGGGCAGCGCGAGGAGCGCGTCCAGGGCCGCCTGCCATTCCGGGACCGACCTGTCGACGAGCGGGAGGATGAGGGCGTCGATGACCTCGTCGCTGACCCGCTCGCCGGCCTCCAGCGCCCGGCGCAGATCGGCGAGGGCCTGCTCGGCGGCGGGCAGGCGGGGCCGGTCGCCGCTGCCGGTCAGTTCGATGGTGGCCGCGGCGAAGCCGTCGGCCGCAGCGTGCTGGGCCCGGGCCACCAGGCGGGGATAGGCCTTGCGCAGCCCGACGGGAGGGGGACTGAGCAGGATCAGCGGCGTCGGCGTCGGCGCGGACGCGGGGAGCCACAGGATGCCGGGAATCTCGCCGAGAGTGAATTCACGCTCGACGACATCGTCATCGAGGCGCTGTTCGGAAGCGAAGTGCATGGTCGTGCCTTTCGGGAGGGCTCACAGACGGCGCTCCCGGGCGACGACCTATCGCCCGACCGTGACCCCGGAGGAGAGCACCCATGTCGATACAGCGTTCACGGGTACCACCTCCTCGTTCTCTCGCACGGCCTCCGGAAAAGTAGCAGTGGTCGCCGTGGTCCCGCCAACGGTTTCTCGCGGGACCGATCCAGAGGGCCCGCCCTCCCACGGCAGAACGATCGCTCCTGACGTCAGCCGTCGACTCTCTCTTGCAGGTGGACGGTCACGGTGTCCCCTTCCTCCTTGCCGATCGCCTTGCGCACTTCCGCCTTCACAGGCAGCTTGTGCGTCCCGTCCCCCAGGGCCATGAAGGAGCTTCGGAACGGATGACCGTCGATCGTGCCCCGGACCTTCACCAGGCCACGGGTGCCGAAGAACTCGACCGACTCGGGCCACACGACGTAGGTCCAGCCGCCTTTGCTCGGGCTCTTCCGCAGGGTCGCGGTGAACTGCTTGTCCATCTCGGGTACCGCCTGTTCAGGAGTCTTCGATGAGGATGAGGCTGTTTCCGTCCGGGTCCCGCACGGCGAACATGGGCGGCACCGCGGGCCCCATCCGCAGGACCTCCGCATCCGCGTCGACGCCGCGTGCGCGCAGGTCCGCGTGGTCGGCGTCGGCGTCCCGGGTCGTGAGGCGGATGCCGGCCGGGAGCCCTTCGGGAACGAGCGCGACAGTCGTCGCCGCCCCGGGTGGCGCCACCTCGATCCAGCGCCCGTCGCCGAAAGGTACGTCCCGGCGTACTTCGAAGCCCAGCTCATCGACGTAGAAATCGATTGCCTTCTGCTGATCGGTGACGCGGACCCCGACCGCGGCCACCTGCGTGATGTGGGTGCCCTTGCTCATCCCATGCCTCCGCTTCCTTGACATTCACAAGGTAGGACGGGGGCAGGCGGGAAAACTCATCGCTGGCTGCGAAGCTAGACCGAATGAGGGCCGTCGCCAGGGCGAGCGTGGCCTGATGCGGCACTACCCCCCCGTCGACTTTGTTCGTACGACGCTCCAGTTCCCTGGCGAGTTCCTGCCAGGAGACGGAACAGTCCTGGGTGAGCTGTGCGACGGAGGCAAGCCGGTGAGTCGGCATGGACTCGACGAACTGTCCCAACTGCCCGCTGTCGAGGGCCAGGACGCCGAGCCACTGGAGCAGCAGCCTCCCCCGTAGGGTCAGCCGCGCAGAAGGGCCCTTCCGCCAGCTGCTCAGCAGCTGGCGCTGTGCGGCCTGCACGCCCGGGCCCCGTGGTGGTGTCCCTTCAGGGGCCGGCGTCCGAGCCGAGGCTGATGTATGCCGCTGCCCGGCCCCGCCGACGGAGTTCGAACCGAGCGCGTACGCCCCTGTCTCGCCTCGGAGTGCCGCCCGTACGTCGTGCGCGGTGCCGACGGAGATGCCTGCCTCCCTCGCGATCTCCCGGAGGGGCGTGTGGGATCTCGTCATCGCGGCGCAGTATCACCGCCTGGAGCCGGTGCATGCCGTCGATGACGCGCAGGGTGGACCGTTGGACCAGGATCGGCGGGAGGCCCTGCCGCAGGCCCCTGCGCCCGTCGCGCAACCCGGATACGCAGGAGCTGGACGAGGACGAGGACGATGACAGGGGCGGGCTGCACTGATTCCCGACCGCTCCTGTACGGCCGGGACCGGCCCCGTTCCTTCGAACGGGGCCGGTCCCGGTGCGTCAGCCGGCGACGGTGCTCAGGTCGCCGGGCACGTAGGAGCCGCCCTGGTTGTTGAGGATCACGCCGATCCGGTTGGTCGCGTTGATCATGGCGACGAGGGAGACGAGAGCGATGGCCTGCTCCTCGTCGTAGTGCTTGCGCACCTCGGCCCAGGTCTCGTCAGTGACCCCCGCGTATCCGTCGATGATGCGGGTGCCTTCCTCGGTGAGGGCCAGCGCGGCCCGCTCGGCGTCGGTGAACACGGTGGAATGCCGCCAGGCGGCGACGAGGTTGAGCCGGGCCGCGTCCTCGTCGGCTGCGGCGGCGTCCTTGCCGTGGATGTCGACGCAGAAGCCGCAGCCGTTGATCTGGCTGGCTCGCAGCTGCACCAACTCCTGGGTGGATTTGGGCAGCGCCGACTCGTGGATGACCTGGCTGACGGCGTAGATCCGCTTGCCGATCTTTGTGCCGAGCTGGGTGTCGAACAGGTTCAAACGGGTTTCCATCGGGTTTCCTCACTCGTGGAATCGTGTGGCTGATGCCCATAAGGTGCCGGTCGCCGCGCTCTTGTGACACGGGGCAGATGTGACGTGGGTTACGGGGCGCGGCTGTCACAGAACCGAGGCCGGCGGCGTCCCGTGTACGACACGCACCACACGTATAGAGACAGAAGTTGGGAACTGACGATGGTGGACAGGGATGCCGGTATCGACACGGGGGCGACCACGGCCACGGCCAAAGCCACGGCTACGGCCACGGACAGCTTCATTTCCCACCGCAATCTGCTGTTCACGGTGGCCTACGAGATGCTGGGCTCGGCGGCCGACGCCGAGGACGTCCTCCAGGAGACGTGGCTGCGCTGGTCGGGCGTCGAGCACGCCACAGTCCGCGACCCGCGCGCCTTCCTGGTCCGCATCACCACCCGCCAGTGCCTGACCCGCCTTCGCACACTCCGCCGCCGCAAGGAGTCCTACGTCGGCCCGTGGCTGCCCGAGCCGCTGCTCGTCGCGCCCGACGTGGCCGATGACGTCGAGCTGGCGGACAGCGTCTCCATGGCGATGCTCCTCGTACTGGAGACCCTCGCGCCGACCGAGCGTGCCGTGTTCGTGCTGCGGGAGGTCTTCGACCTGGATTACGACGAGATCGCGCGGGCCGTCGACAAGACCCCGCCCGCCGTCCGCCAGATCGCGCACCGCGCCCGCGCCCATGTCGCCGCGCGCCGCCCTCGCGAGACGGTCTCCCCGTCCCAGACCCGCGACGCGCTCGCCGCCTTCCAACAAGCCGTTGAAACAGGTGACTTGACGGGGCTCCTCGGCATCATCGCCCCGGACGTCGTCCTCCTGACGGATGGCGGCGGAGTCGTCCGGGCCGCCGTGGAACCGGTGGTGGGCGTGGCCGACGTGACCGCGGTCCTGGCCAGGCTCAGCGGCGCCCCGCTGCAACCGACCCTCGTCAACGGCCACCCGGCCCTGATCCTCCGTCGCGACGGCCGGATCGACACGGTCGTGGCCCTCCGTCTGGACGCCGGCCTCATCACCGGCCTCTACGCCGTCCGCAATCCCGAGAAGCTGTCACGCATGGACCGCGAGACGGCGATGGGCCGCTGACGCCGGGGCCGCCGCCTGGGCCGGCGCCGCAACGGGAGGCCCGTACCCCATCCCGTCGATGAGGTCCTACGCAATTACCGGCCGCCCAGGAAGCGGTGGTGCCGTGCGGCAGCCGGGAGTAAGGTCCGCGCATGGCCGATGTGGTGGATGCTGAGGAACTGCTGCGGCGTATCCAGGTCGCGCGCGACTGGGCTGCTCGTGAGGAACAGCAGCTGGACGCGGCGGCCAAGGCCGCGTCCGACGAGACCGATGGACTGGGTCTGACCATCCGGTCCTCGGCTTTCGAGGCTGTGCGCCTGGTGCTGGACGAGATCATCCAGCCGGGCACCCACAGGAACAGCAAATAGCGCGCGGTGCGGGCCTCGTAGCCGCGTGCGCGGGGCTTTCACCCATCGAGTCAGGTCAGGCCAGGTCGAGGAAGTCCCACCGGGCGTCCGGCCGGGCTCCGCTCAGCCACTTGCCGCAGTTCTGGAGCACGACCGGGCTCGACGTGATGTGCTGCGTGCCCGTCCCGAGGTCGCGCAGGAAGCGGTCGACCGGGCCGCGGCGGATGGCCGCCGAGCCGGCCCAGCGGTGCACGGTGCGGCCCACACCGGACGCGGTCGAGGTCGCGTGGTTCAGCACGAGGCGGATCAGGGTGTGCTGCTCCGTGGTCGGCAACTCGCCCTGGTCAAGGGTCTGTTCGACGTCCTGCCAGACGTCGAAGGCCCAGGACCGGGCCGCCCGGAGCCGGGCCTCCGCCGTAGCGTACTCGGCGTGGAACTGGGAGGTGTCGACCGCGGCGCCCCGCGAACCACTCCGTGCCGCGGCCACCCGCTTCAGCTCGTCCAGGAGCCGCCGTCCTACGCCCAGGGCCCAGCCCGTGTGTCCGATCGCGGACATGTTGACCAGGCCGAGGCGGTAGAGGGCGCCGCCGTTGACCGGGGTGTCCGTGGTGGCGACGTAGGTGTACTCGTACGGTACGAACACGTCGGTGCAGTGGTAGTCGACGCTGTAGGTCGCGCGAAGGCCGAGCACGTCCCAGTTGCCGTCCAGGGTCACCTGCGCCTTCGGCATCGCCAGGACCCGCAGCTCACCGGTGCCCTCGACCTGGATCGCGCTGTGGATGTGGGTGGCGTGCGCCATCCCGGAGGCGAACTGCCACTGGCCGCTGACCCGGTAACCACCCTCCACGGGGACGGCCCGGCCGGGGCGTGTGCCGTGCCCGGACAGCAGCGCGTACTTCCCGTTGGGAACGTCGGGGAACAGGGCGGCCGCCGCGTCCTCGGCGAGGTACGCCGCAGTCGTCCCGGTCATCATTTGCAGCGCGAACATGGTCCACCCGGCCGCGGCATCGTGATAGCTCACCCGCTCCGCCGTCTCGATCAATTGCCGCGGCGCGAACTCGTACCCACCCAGGCTCAGGGGAAGCTCCGCCCGCACGATCCCGGTGTCCAGCAGCGCCTGCGCTGTGTCCTTTGGCAGTCTGCCCAACTCCTCGGCGGCATCGGCCCGTTCATCGAGCATCCCCCCGAGCGCGTCGATCCGCTCCAGCACCCCCGCCAGTTCCGCACTGACATGCAGCCGGCCCTTGTCCCCCATGGAATTCCTCTCCTCGCGGCCTGGTTGCCGATCGTCTCACGCGCCGCCAGGCGGGCCGACGCCCGTAGCGCAACTGGCGGTGAAGTACCAGCGCGGAGGGCTCCCGTCCGGTTCACCACCACGGGGCGACAGCCCAGGCCCCGTACAACCAGCACGGTGTCCTCCTGCGTCTGTTGTCGGTGAGCCTTCTCATCAGCGGGCGGGGTCTGACCCGGCAGGCCCCGCCGCACGGAGGGGGCTCGCTGTGCCGCCACCACCATCCGTCCGGCGAACCGTGCCGCCGTCGGCATCGAGGAGACGTCCGTGCTCGATATCCCCTGCACCCCCGTCAGCCTGCCGCGGCCCGACGGCGCCCGCCTGGCCCTGTACCTCCGCGGGCCCAGCGACCCCGACCTGGTGCTCGTCCTGGCGCACGGCTGGCAGGCGACCTCCGCCATCTGGGACAAGACCGTGGAGCAGCTGGTCCGCCCCGGCACGCTCATCGTGCGCTACGACCAGCGCGGACACGGCCGTTCCACCATCGGTACCGCCCCGCCGGCGATCCCTCTGCTGGCCGACGACCTCCAGGCCGTCATCGCCGCCACCGCACCCGGTGACGTTCCGGTCGCGGTCGCCGGGCACTCCATGGGCGGCGCGGCCGTTCTCGCGCTGGCCGCGGCCCGCCCCCGGCTCGTCGGGGACAAGATCACCGCGGTTCTGCTGGCCGCCACCAGCAGCGGCGGCCTTGACCTCGCCGGCGCCGGGTATCCGCTCCCGACGCGCATGGTCGGCCTGATGCGCCACGTCATGGCCACCGTGTGCGTGTACGCCCCCGGCGTGGCACTCCGCCTGCACAACCTCTGGGAGCCGAGGCTGAGCACGCAGCCGCCGATCGATGTCGCCGCCCGGTGGTTCAAAGCGCTGATGCGTTACGACGTCACTGAGTTCGAGGCCTTGCGGCGGGTTCCGGTACACATCCTGGTGGGGGAGAACGACCCCGTCATACCGCCCGCCCACTCACGCCGGTTGGCCGAGCGGATCCCCACCGCCCGGCTCCACGTCGTCCCGCGAGGCTGTCACCGCCTGCCCACCCGCCACTCGTCGTCCGTCGTCCCGGTGGTGGACCTCACCTGCTCCGACGCGCTCCGCCGACTGCCTGACGCCGACAGCCCGCCGCGGGTCGCCGAGCCCGCCGAGCCGTGACCGGCCCCGGGGCCCGGCGGCGGCTCACCCTTTCAGGCAAGGGCCGTGCCCCGACCTCGTACCCGGCGACCGGCACCGACTGCCGGGAACGGATCACGGACAATGCCGGAATGATTCAGCCCAGAATCCGCGTCGCCGCGTACGTGATCCGGTATCGCGCGGTTCCCGAACTGCTGGTGTTCGACCACACCCACATGCCCGAGGCCGGCACCCAGGTTCCCGCGGGCGGGGTCAGAGCCGGCGAAGGCCTGGAGGGCGCGGTCCTTCGGGAGGTCGCAGAGGAGAGCGGTCTGCTGACCGCCGCCGCGGTGGTACGGCGGATCGCGGTGGAGGACAAGCCGCACCCCGAGACGGGGCGGCCCCGACGCACCAGCTTCTTCCACCTCCAGGTACCCGCGGACACGCCCGACGCATGGGAGCACCGGGTCGGCGGCGAGGACGGGGACGCCGGTCTCCTCTTCGCCTGCCGGTTCCTTCCGCTCCCGCTGGAGCGGCCCCTGGCTGACGACCAGGACGCCTGGGTGGGCCGCATCGACCCACGCTGGACCACCGTCACCCGTCTTCGCTGAAACCCGGGGCTGTTGTTGCCCAGGCGGTCGGCGGGGTGGGAGAACCGACCGGCACGACGTGGCGTCTGCGCACGAGACGGCAGCCAGGCCGTTGCCGGAGCCTAGGGGTGTCGGAGAGGCGGCTGGTGCGTGTTCGTCCTGCTGATGGTGGGCGCCCAGTTCGCCATACCGTGCTGGGCCGTTGTGGCCGTGGTGAAACTGCTGTCAGTCGCCCTTCCCGGGCGCCGACCTGACTGGGGCAGGGACCTGCTGCGCTGGAGCGCGGGCATGATGGCGGCCGCAGCTGTCATCGTGTACGCACTCGGGCTCGGGCTGGTCCAGTGGGATGCGAACGAAGCCGAGTCGGGCGCGGGGTCCTCGCCCGCCGTTCCTTGCCGTTCCCTCCCTCCCGGCTCCCTGGAGCGACTCGCCGGGCACGAACCGTCCTACTTCCCGCTGGGCTTCGATTGCCTGCTCAGCGATGGCCGCGTCGTCGCCGGCAGCGGCCCCTATACGTGGCTCAACGCTGTGGCCGGCGCGTGCGCCGTGGCGGCGGTGGGCTCGCTGCTCGTGGTGAGGTTCCTTGGGGAGTACCGCGCGCGGGCGGAGGCGGGCGCGCGGGAGACGCTCCAGCGCTGAGCGGGGCCGTGGCCGCTGGCAGTTGGGCGCCGTAGGCTTCTTGTGTGCAGTGGCACCTGGTACTCGGTTTCGTGGCTGCGATCGCGCCCCTGACACTGATGCCCGGCACGAGTTTCACCTTGGTCACGCAGCGGGTGATCGCGGGTTCGCGCTCCGAGGGTGTGTGCGCCGCGCTCGGGTCGGCGTGCGGGCTCCTGGTCCATGCGGCGTGTGCTGCGGCCGGCTTGTCCGCCCTCGTCATGTCATCGGCCCGGGCGCTGACGCTGGTGAAGTTCCTGGGTGGCATCTACCTCATCTGGCTGGGCGTGGCCACGTGGCGCTCAGCACGACGTGCCGTAGAACCCACGACACGCAGGCGATGGCACCTGCCACGGGCCCCGCTAGGAGGATTTGGCCAAGGGCTCTGGTCCAACGTCCTCAATCCGAAGGCGGCATCCGTCCATCTCACCCTGGCGCCGCAGTTCCTGACCCCCAGCCGCCCCGTCGCGCCCCAGATCGCCGCCCTCGTGCTCGCTCATATTGCCGTCGTGCTGGCGTGGTTGCTCTTCTGGTCCTACGTGGTCCCCGCCGCGCGCACGGTGACCGACACGCCACGTTTTCGGCGTGGCATGACTTGCCTGGCAGGAACCGTGCTGGTCGCCTTCGGCTTTCGAACAGTGGCGGCGCGCTGAGCCGGGCCGGGATGGGCCGGCGATCAGATCCAGCCGTGCAGCCGGTCACCCCTCACAGTGGCCGGCTGCCGGCGCTAGTTCCTGAACGCGCTCATGGCTCGGGCTCAGGCCGGGCCGTAGTCCAAGGTGTAGAGGGCGTCGTCGAGGTTGAAGGTCAGCGTGCCGCGCTCGCCTTCGACCGTGTCGGTGCCGAGGTGGTCGTCGGCGTCCGGAAAGTCCTTGTCGTACAGGGAGACCGTGTCGCCTGCTGTGGCGAGCCGATTGACCGGCAGTGCCCTGGGGGCGTTGTGGTCGCAATCAATCGAGTCGGCCGACGACCAGACGGTTCTGCCGTTGATCTGGAGATAGACGTCGTCACCGTGGTTAACGTCTTCGGTCTCGTAGCAGGTGAGCGTGCGGAGGTTCACCGTCGCTGCCTGAGTGGCGACGACTGCACTGCTGGCGTGGACCGGGGCGGTCAAGGCGAGAGAAACGGCAGCCGTGGCCAAGGCGGTGGCCAAGGGGCGGTAGAAGCGCACGTGCATCCCTTCCGAGGGGGCAGCGCGAGAGCACCGGGCGCCGCTGTGGCCCCGGCCAGGACTGTGTCCCGTTTTCGTGCAAAAGGCAACATAATTGCGAGCTATTGCCCATGAAAGGTGTTGCCTTGCGTTTTCCGCCTTTTGGGTGAAGGGGCCTGGTTGTCCGGTGGTGGGCCCCGGGGCCCGGAGCCCGGAGAAATGCTGGTGCGGAGCCGCCGTGTCGTGGACGGGCAGGTCAGTGCGGGTTCTGGTGGAGGTGGGGCGAGGCGGGCACCTGGTGCGCCATTACGCGTTATTACGGGTCATAGCTGGCACCTGCTGAAGATTGTTGGGGCGTCATGTGAATGAAGTAGCGCGGGTGCGCACAGGTGCCGCTCAGCCAATTCACCGCATGGCATACATGGCCCCCGCCCCTGCGGGCACACTGAGAACCGGGCCCGCCGCGCTCCCCCGTCGCGGCGGGCCTCTCCTCTGCTGGGCCTGCTCGGCCTCGTCGAAGAGGGCCTGGTGGTCGGCCAGGAAACCGGCGGCCGCACCCACCGTCCATGCGCGCAGGCCGCTGGCGCAGTGCCGCCCTCCACCCTCACCGGCCCCACTTCAGTAGCCGGCCCTGCCCGCTGCTTCCTCGCATGCCTGGCTCTCGCGCAGGGCGAGCAGTGACAGGTGGTCGCCGCCTTCAGGCGTGCGGTGCATTATTTGAAGGCTCCAGGGCCCCTTGGTGAGTGAGGTCAGGCCGGACTCCTTATGAGTGCGGCGCCCGGTGACTTTCCACCCGAGATCGCGAAGCGTGCTCACGGCCGTGTCGACCTGTGCCTCGGTCGTGGGTGAGAACGTGGTCCAGCCTGCCGCGCACTCCGGCATGGCCTCGTCCAGAGGTATGTCCGTCTCCGGTCCCGCCCCCGCGTCCTCGACGGCAGCCGTCAGATCTGCTCGGACAGCCGACTGCTTCAAGCCCGGTGAGGCCGAGGCTTTGGTCTCGGCCTTGCCTTTTGTGCTCCCGGGTTGGTCATCGCCGCACCCGGCCACCAGCAGGAGGACAGAGACGGACGCTCCTAGGGCCTGTCCGATGGGTCGGCGCGGCGTCGCGACGCCTGGCACGCACGCTCGCCGCGTTGCCGAAATGCCCTAGTAGCTCCGCTACGAGGACATCCCGGCGCCTTGCGATCGCACGCACCAGACGCCGCTCCTTGCTCCACGCCGACCCACCGGACAGGCCCTAAGCCGGCGACCCGTCTCTTCGACCGATTGCGCATCTTCTTTTCCCTTGTCCGGGCCCATCGTGCTGAATACGACGCCCTGGAGTGTGGCACAGCTCGCGCAGGGCCCCGCTCTCCGGGCGGCGGACTCCTTCAGAGCCGGTTCGGCGTCCGCGCGCAGCCTTCCGCACACCTGGAGCTGGAGGACGGACCGAAGAAGGTCTCGTCGACCCGTCGCCCCCCTTGGCAGACTGCCGGCGTAGAGGCCCGAACGCGGAGGGGGCGGCGAGTGCGGAGGCGATGGTGGCTCTGGGCCGTGACCGGGTGGGCGGCGCTCGTAGTCGTCGGCGGTGCCCTCACGCTCTACCTGGGTGGCGGGGGCGGGCAAGCGGCGGACCCGGTCCGCCCCACGCCCTCCGAAGCCCCGTCGAGCACTGACGCATACTGGCCCTGCCCCAGCCCGACACCGGAGGAAGCCACCCTGTGGGCCTGCGTCTCCAAACAGAGGTAGTGCCTATGGGCCAGGCCGACGTCCTCGATGACACCCCTGCTTCGCGGGGGCCCGCGTCGGCTCCGCCCCCGCCCGTGGCTCGGGTCGCGGACGGCCCGACCCGATTCAGCCGCCGCCCGGCCGTCGAGCTGCCCCGGTGCAGCTTCGGGCTGCGCTCCGTCCCCGTCGTCAGCCTGTGCTCACGTGCTGATCCGCCCCGGCCAGGCGCTGACCGAGCAGCCTGTCGTCTTCCTCGGCTCCGAAGGGGAGACCGACGTCGGCGCGTGCGACCTGGGCGCCTTCCTGTGGCTTCTGGCCGGCGGCTACGGGCCCTGGGAGGCAGCCACCTCGTACGAGCCCGAGTGGGTGCCGCGCCCTCATCGCGAGCTGACGGCTGTCGCTGAACAGTTCGCACCAGGCCGCCGCGCACCCGCGACTGGGATCATTGCGCAGGCGGCACGGGAGTTCCCGGACTTCGATGACACCCTCATGGATCTCTGCCGCTGAACCGGCCGCGCAGGGCGAGTACACCGACCCCCGGTGATCGGCCCGTCACGCAATGCCTGAGAATTCTCACCGTTTGTTGAGCGATCTTCCCTCCGGTTGTGAGCGAGTTCGGGGCGAGCCCGGTGGAGGTGTCGTAGCGCCTTCTCCCAGGTGTGTTCCAGCTCGGCGCAGGCTCATCCGGACGATGCTCGCGTACCAGCGCCATCGCCGAGGCCGCCGGTCTCTTCCCGAAAGAGACCACCAAACCCGACCCTCTGTCCCCCTATCCCGGAGCGGCTGGGTAACATCCGGCCATGGCTCAGAAAATTGTGACTGTTTACTCGGACGACCTCACTGGTGCGGAGTCGGAGGAGGTCAGTACGCACAGGTTTTCCCTGAACGGCGTGAACTACGAAATCGACCTCACTCCGGAGAACTACGACAAACTCGACGACGCGCTCCGGCCGTTCATCGAGAGCGGCCGGAAGACGGGCCGGACGAAGGAGGCGGGCCGGGCGCGCAAGGGCGCCGCCGCGGAGGGGCCCAGCGCTGAAGAAGTCCGTGCGTGGGCTCGTGGGAACGGCTATGAGGTGAACGATCGCGGTCGCGTTCCCAAGGAGATCCGGGACGCTTTCGACGCTTCTCGCTGACCTGCGTACGTCCGCCCTCGTCGCTGCGCTCACTCGGCCGGTCTTCATGCCCGGAGGTCTCAGGTCATCTACCTCCGGGCATGAAGAATCTTCACTACGGGTTTCACGGGGTCATTGCTCCGGCCGCCGGGCCCGGCCCTCCTGAGGGGGATCTTCGCGCACGGCATGCCTGGGCTCCGTCAATGTCGAACGCGCCGTGGGGCCTGACGAATCGCCGCGACCAGTACGTCGTGTCAGCTGTCCCGGCCTTGCCATGTGGTGACGCAGGCTTCGTTCCCCTCCAGGTCGGCAAGCACCCAGAAAGCGGGGGCGCGGCTCGCGGACACGAGTCGGCCCCCCGCTGCCAGCGCGGCTTCGATCCGCCGGGGGGCCTCGTCATGCGGAACACTGATGTCGATATGGATGCGATTGCGCTGCGGACGCGCGCGGTCCATTTGCTGGAACCAGATGGCCGGGCCCTGCCTGACGGGGTCGACGAGCGGATCCTGCGGCCCGTCGGCGCCCGCTTCATCGGCATAGCCCGACACGGCCTTCCAGAACGGTCGAATGCCGGAGATGTCCAGGGCGTCGATGGCGATTTCCAGGACTTGGACCGACCGTGGTGCCTCCGGCCCGAGTCCGGGCTCCGTCAGAAACCCGGATTTGTCAACGGTGGCAGAGATCTGATGTGCGAGTTCGACATCCCGGGTGGTTACCGCTGCGCGGTCCAGCGATTGCAGAGTGAAGGCGGCCAGAGCGGGGCGGACATCGACTTGGAGATGGCGATCGGCATCGTCGCCACACGCCGCGACAGCGTCCGCCGCCAGGCTGATCCCTTCAGCCAACGTCCCGACCGGAACCGTGGTTTGAAAGGCGCCCAGCATGTAGCGCCACCCGTGATCCTTGACCGCGTCCGATGCTTCTTGCCGGCTCAATATCCGCTCCATGACCACATCTTTGCAGTCCCGTCGTCAGCTGCGGGCTGCGGGCTGCGGGCTGCGGGCTGCGGGCTGCGGGCTGTGGGCTGTGGCGTGGGCGACTAGCCACGTATCGGCGGGATACGGCCCGACGCGCGCGCGAGCGGGATCCGGGGGAAGCCGTCGGCTCACTTCCTGGCGTGAGCGGTGCGCGAGATCCATCCCACGGGTGGATCGCCGGGAGTCTGCCACCCGCGTGAGCGAGGGCGGGACATGCCGTGTTGTCGCTCTGGGGCAGTGTCCGGCCGCAAGCGTTTCCCGGAGCTAGGAGTTGACGTGGCCAAACGAGCCGCAGCAGTTGTCGCCGCAGCGATCATCGGTCTGACGGGAGTGTCCGCCGTTACGGCATCAGCTGCCGAGGTGCCGTCGAAGGCGGGTGGAACGTCCGCCCCAGACAATTCCGTGGCCCTTGTATGCACCGTCAACGACAACGGGGTCAATTTCAGGGGCGGGCCCGGCCCGGAGTACCCGGTGCTGGGGCAGGTCGACAAGGGGCAGAAGCTCAACCACAAGGGGCGCCAAGGCAACTGGGTCATGGGTGATCTGTGGGGCGGCGCCACGGGGGTCTGGATCCACACGGCCTACTTGGACTGCTGATGCTGCTCGGCCTGGCGGCGTAACGCAGTTCTCCGGTGCCGAAAGCGGTTGGCACCGCCACGGTCGTTCGCGCGGGCCATGCGGCGGACCAGTCGTCTGAACTCGGCATCCGCTCCAGCGTTGTTCGGCATCGGGCGCTCGCCGCCGTCTGTTCCCCTCTCGCGCACGTGGTGCGGGGGCGGCGCAGGCGGCGGCGTCGGCATGCCCGCCTATCGACCCGCCGCCGTCAGACCCGCGCAGCACCCGTCAGGCCCCCTCGGGCGGGATCTACCCGACGGCGCACCACAAGAGCGTCCACGAGGGCGTGCGGGGTGACGGCCTGCTCAAGCTGTCGGACCTGTTCGCGGAGCTGGTCGTGGGACTCCTGGAGCCGTATGAGTTCCGCACATGATGCCGCGCAATCACTGATTCGTGTTCGCCTGACAGTCAAACACCCATCTGCGTGATCGAACACAGGTGAGAGCCCGTTCACGCAAGCCCTGGGCGCCAGAAGCGCACATTCGATCGAAAACTTCGCCCTCGCCACCCCCGAACGTGTCGCGCTCACGGACGTTAGTCCGAGCACCTGTCCGAGCGTCACGTCAATTGGGAGGCGTCATGCACCGCAGCACGCACCGCACCGGCGAGCAGCAGAGTTTCGAACAGAGCTGTCCTGCCCGACGAACCGTGCGCCTCCTGCTTCCTCCCGGAACACGGACGGCGGGCCGCGCCGGTGGCGTGGGCGACGGTCGGGAACAGCGCGCCGCCCGCCAGGGCCGGGCAGGGCTGAGGGTACTGGCATGACCCGAGCCTCCACGCCGTACACGAGCGTCGTCCAGGTCCTGGTCCTGCTCTACCGGCAGGACGGCCGCGTGCTCCTGCTGCGCCGGGCCGAGCCCGCGTATCGCGGGCAACTCACCCTTGTGGGAGGGCACCTCGAAGACGGCGAGTGGTACGACCAGGCGGCGTGCCGGGAGGTGCGCGAGGAGGTGGGTGTGCGCGTCGAGCCCGACGCTCTTGAGCTGGCCTGCACCGCGCACCTCCAGACCCCGGACGGGCGGCGTCGCCTGGCGTTGCTGCTGATGACGCAGTCCTGGACGGGCGAGCCGCGCAACTGCGAGCCGAGCCGGCACACCGCGCTGGTGTGGGCCGATCCCGGTGAACCTCCCGCGCAGGCCCACCCCTTCACGCGGGCGCTCCTGCGGCAGTTCGTCGTAGGGGCGCTGCGAGCCAACATCAGTCTCGTCACGAGGGATTCAACATGAGGGGTGCTTCGCGTCCGTCAGGCCCGCAGGTCTCCTCCGGGCGGGACGGTGATCGTGTGCCGATGGTGTCCTCGGGGCCGGGGGTGTTCGCGAGCGTGGTCGTCCTTGATGAGGCGGGCCGCGTCCTGGTCGTCGAGAGGTCCCGCGGCGACGGGCTCGTCCGCGAGCTGCCCGGCGGGCCGGTCCTCGCCCAGGAGCCGCCACGGCAGGCCGCCGCGCGCGTGCTCGCCGGGCAGCTGGGGTTGGAGGGTGTCGGCGCGGGACGGCTCCTGGCTGTCGATCACCGGCAGCCGCGCGAGGGCGGTCCCGAGGGGCCCGTGGAGCCCGTGGGGTCCGTGGAACCCATGGAACTCGTGGAACCCGCGGGGCCCATGGAGCCCGTGGAGGTGGAGCACGTCTTTCATGCCGGGCCGCTCACCGAGACACACCTTGCGCGCTTGTACGACGTCACAGGAGACGGGCGGGCCGTGCGCTGGCTGGCGCCCCGTGAGGCCGGGCGGCTGCCGCGACCGGTCGGATGCCGGGTGCGCGCAGCCGTCGCGGCCCTGCGCGGCGGCAGCGTGGCCCATCTGGAGGAGGGCACGCCTCATCGCGGTTCCTCCGCGGGGATGGGGCTCGCGGACCGGGCGAGCCTGGAGACCTCCGGCGGCCTGAGCCCGGCCGACTACATCGCCGTACGCCCCAAGTCCCTGACCGCGGCCGCCGTACTGTGCACGGACGCCGACGGGGACCTCCTGATCGTGCGCCCTGTCCACCGCCGGGACGGCCGGTGGTCGCTGCCGGGCGGTGCCGTCGACAGCGACGTCGGTGAGACACCGCGAGAGGCCGCCGCGCGCGAAGTCCGTGAGGAACTCGGCATCAGCGTCGACGTCGGGCCGCTGCTGGCCTGCGACTGGATCCGGCGCCCGCCGCACCCTGCGGAGACCGTGTACGTCTACGACGGCGGGGTGCCGGCCGCCCGGCAGATGGCCGCGATCCGCCTGCCCGACGGTGAGCTGGACCAGTGGCGGCTCGCGGACGGTGAGTCCCTGACCGGCCTGCTCGCCGACGGGCTCGCGCCCCGTGTCCAGGCCTGCCTGGCGGCGCGTACCAGCGCGGCAGGAGCGGTGGAGCTGGTCAACGGCCGAGCCCTGGCCGAGGGCGCGGTGGCCCTCGTGTACCGGCCGGGCAGCGGTGAGCTGCTGCTGCGTGAGTGCGACGAGTACGCGCCCTGCCGACCGGGTCGCTGGTCGCCGCCGGGTGTTGTGGTGGAGGGCGCCGAATTCCCCGAAGAGGCCGTGGTGCGCGGGCTGCGCGGGCTGTGCGGGCTGCGCGAGGACATCGGGCCGCGGGTCCGCCAGCCGCGCTTGGTGGAGCGGGTGTGGGACTTCAGCGACTCACAGCGACTCAGACCGGGACATAGCTTGGGGCCCAGCCCGGGACACAGCTTGGGGCCCAGCCCGGGACACAGCCCGGGGCCCAGCCCGGGACACAGCTCGGGGCCCCTCTCGCCCCCCACCCCCCGCCTCATCAGCGTCTTCGCCATCCCCTACGACGGCCCACCCGAGGGCCTGGCCCTCGGTGAAGGCCTGCGGTTCGTCGCCCCGCGCGAGCTGGGTGACTGCCCGGTGCCGCCGTATCTGCGTGCGGTCGTCGACCGGTGGCTGGGCGGCGGTGCCCACGAGGAGGCCCCATGGTGACGCCCCCCGCGCCCCGGCGCGCCGCCCTCCGCCCAGGCCGCCGCGCCCCCCGCCCGGTGGCCTCTTGCCTCACCACTGACCACGAAGGAGCTTCAGTGGCCCACCCTCTGCCGCGGGCCGGGCGTGCACTTCTGGCACCCCACCCGGCCCGCACGACCGCGTCCAAGGCCCCTGCCGTGATCTGGAGGCTGCCATGAGCAAACACACCCCCCGGCAGCCCGACAGCGACCAGGACCAGGTGTCGGCCTCCGAACGGCTGCTGTTCGGCGGGCAGTTGGAGTACGACATGGGCTGGAACGCCCACCACGGCTCCTGGCTGCGCCTGTCCTTGTGGTCGATGGCCCGCAGTCTTCCCCGGCTGGTGTTCACCGCCATGCGGCTGGCCCGCTGGGCGGACCGGCGCGCGCTGCGTACCGTGGCCGTGGCCGAGGTCGGCTCGGGCCTGCTGCAAGCCGTGTCCCTGGTGGCCGTCAACGCCGTGCTGGGGCACCTGCTGACCACCGGGGCGATCACCGACCGGATCACCCACGCCCTGCCCGCCCTGGCCGTCGTCTCCGGCGCGGCGGTGGCGGGGGCCCTGTGCTCGGCGGCGTCGACCGCGGCGACCGGCATCCTGGAGCCGAAGGTCCAGCGTGTGGCCACCGAGCGCTATCTCGCCCTGGTCTCCCGCGTCGAGCTGAAGTCGATCGAGGACGACGAGTTCCACCGGCTCCTGGACTCGGCCGCCTGGGGCGCGGAGTCCGCCCGCCGGATGGTCAAGTACACCACCAGCGTGGTCAACGCCCTGATCTCCCTCGTCGCCGCGGCGGGCGTCCTGACCGTCCTGCACCCGGCGCTGCTGCCGCTGCTGGTCGCGATGACCCTGCCCAGCGCGTGGGGAGCGATGACGAAGGCACGCAGGCGGTACGTCAGCTTCCACCAGTTCGTGCAGCACGCTCGCGCCGCCCAGCTGCTGGTGCGGCTCCTGATCGACCAGAACGCCGCCCCGGAGATCCGCCTGCACGCGATGGGCCCGTTCCTGCTCGAACACTTCGAGGGGATGGCCGACACCAGTGAACGCGAGCAGGCCAGGCTGGCCCGGCTCGACGCCCGCACCGGCCTGCTGGCCGCCGCCGCGACGGGCGCCGCCACCGCGCTCGCCTACGGCATGCTCGGCCTGCTGCTATGGACCGGGGCGATGCGCCTTTCCGTGGCCGGCACCGCGGTCCTCGCCATCCGCACCGGCTCCGACGCGCTGCGCCGCTGCGTGCTGCAAATCTCCGACGTCCACCAGGAGAGCCTGTTCGTCGGCGACTACGAGCGGCTGTGCGAGGAGGCCGTACGCCGCGCCATCCCCGCCGAAGGGCAGAGCCTTCCCGCCCGCGTGCGGGAGATCCGCTTCGACGGCGTGACCTTCACCTACCCGGGCAAGGACACTCCCGCGCTCGCCGGGGTGGACCTGGTGCTGCCCGCAGGCCGGACCATCGCCCTGGTGGGCAGCAACGGCTCCGGCAAGTCGACCCTCGTCAAGCTGCTCTGCGGGCTCTACGCACCGGACGAGGGGTACATCTGGTGGGACGATGTGGACGCCGCGCGCGCCGACCGGGCGCAGATCTTCGAGCGCGTCGCCGCCGTGAACCAGGACTTCTACCGGTGGCCCTTCACCGCCCGCGTGAACATCGGCATCGGGCGCCCCCGCCGCCCCTTCGACGACGAACCGATCATGGCAGCGGCCCGGTACTCGGGGGCCGACGCCGTCATCGACGAACTCCCCTCCGGACTCGGCACGTTGCTGCAACGCGGGTACAAGGGCGGACAGCAGATCTCCGGCGGCCAGTGGCAGAAGGTCGGCATCGCCCGCGGCCACTACCGCGCCGGCGAAGTACTCGTCGTGGACGAGCCCACCAGCGCCCTCGACCCCGTCGCCGAGCAGAAGATCTTCGACCGGATCCACGCGCTGGCCGCCCAAGGGCAGACCGTCGTCCTGGTCACCCACCGCCTGCACAGCGTCCGGCACGCCGACACCATCGTCGTCCTCGACCACGGCCGCGTCATCGAACAGGGAACCTTCGACCAGCTCATGGACCCCCGCACCGGCGAAGGCGCCTTCCGCAAGGCCTACCTCCTGCAATCCAGCGCCTTCGACCGGGCCGCGGCGCCGGGAGATCCCGACGCTGCGGCGGGCGGGTGAGCGGCCGCCACGCGCGCGGCCGTGACGGCCGGTGCCCGAGCTGGATCGCGATCTCCCGGGCCGTCAGCGCCCCACGCGGAGACGGGCGGCTCAGCTCGGGGGAACCGCCGCCTCGATGTGGGCCAGTTGGGCCGCGAGGATCTCCTCGAACGCGGCCTGGCGGTCCGCACCGAGGGGGCGGACGTCGCGGGCGAAGTGGGCCAGGGCGGGGAAGCGTTCCGGATCGGCGCCGAGTACCGCGACGCGGAAGTGCTCCATGCCCTGTTCGTACTCGTCCGGGGTGATGGCGCTGACTCCGGCCTCGGAGGTGATCAGCGCGGCGATGAGGACCGCGAGGCGGTGGTAGCGCACCGGGATCTCCTCGTCGGGCAGCCCCGACGCGCGCAGGGCCTGCAACACCTCTTCCGCGACGAGGCGGGAACCGGCGCCGCCCGACGCGTACCGCCCCCAGACCGCGGCGAGCTGGGGCTGTCGGCCGAACGCCTCTCTGACGCGCAGGGCCAGGGCGGTGATGCGCTGCTTCCAGTCGCCCTCGGGGCGGTAACCCTCCATGGAGGCCAGGAGGATCCGGTCGGCGACCGCGCGCAGCAGTTCGGTCTTGCTGCGGAAGTGCCGGTAGAGGCTGGAGGAATCGGTCCCCAGGGCCGCGGCGAGCTTGCGCACACTGAACGAGTCCGTGTCGCCCGTACGCAGCAACTCCGCTGCGGCGTCCAGGATTTCCTCGGTTGACCAGCGCCTTCGACCTGCCATTTCGCCCCTCTCGTCGGACTGGAGTCTAACTTATGCACTTGGTGTTGCACGCACCGCGTGCATAATGAGGACATGAGTGTGCCGAGCGGCCTGGCAGCATGCGGGCCGCCGTGCCACGCGTGCCCTTGTCACCCGGGTCGGGCGACCGATGCGCAGCTCGACCCGCGCACTGCGAAAGGACGCATGTCGTGAGGAACACGCTGGATCCCGCGGCGCTGGACGCCGCCATGGAAGACGTCCACCGCGCCGGAATGCCGGGCCTGTTCGCCGAGGTGCGTGACGGCGACCAGGTCTGGCGCGGCGCCGCCGGGGTCGCCGACGTCGACACCGGCCGTCCCGTCACCGCCGACATGCGGCACCGGGTCGGCAGCATCACCAAGACCTTCACCGCCGCCGCGGTGCTGCGGCAGGCCGAGGCCGGACGGATCGGTCTCGACACACCGATCGGCCACTACCTCCCGAAGCTGGTCCCCGGAGAGCGCGGGGCCGTGATCACGGTCCGGATGCTGATCAACCACACCAGCGGCCTCGCCGAGTACCTGCCGTACGCCTACCCCTCCCTCAAGGCGTTCCCCGCCCTGGCGGACACCGGGCCCCAGAGCCTGGACGACCACCGGTTCACGCGGTTCGAACCCGCCGAACTGATCGAGATGGGGGTCACCGCCCCCGCCGTCGGCACCCCCGGCGGTCCCCTGGGGCTGTACTCCAACACCAACTACCTGCTCCTCGTCCAACTCCTGGAAGAGGTGACCGGCGCCACGGCCGAGCAGCACATCACTCGGGACATCGTCGAGCGCGCCGGGCTCAAGGACACCGAACTCCCCGCCGGACCGTACGTCGACGGGCCGCACTCGCGGCTGTACGAGGCGTGGTTCGGCATGATCGACCCGCCGCGCGACTACAGCGTCTACGACATGTCATGGGTGGGGCCGTCTGCCTCGCTGATATCGACCGTCGCGGACCTCAACCGCTTCTTCGGCATGCTGCTGGCCGGGGAGATCGTCAGCCCGTCGTCCCTGGCACAGATGCGACGTACCGTCCCGATCGTCTCCCAAGAGGGCAAGACCATCGACTACGGCCTCGGCCTGTATCCGATGGAGGGCCCCGGCCAAGGCACCTTCTGGGGCCACGGCGGCACGGTCTGGGGCGGCGGGGCGCTGGCCATGACCCGCGCCGACGGCAAGCGGCAGATGGCGGTCGCGATGAATCTCCAGAGGTGGAACAAGCTCGACGCCGCCGGCAGGCCACAACCCCACCCCATCGACGACGCGCTCGCGACGCTCTACCGCGTGGCGATGTACGGCTGACAGGCCCGCCGACCGCTGGCCACCCCGCCGCCTTCCACCTTCTACCTTCCACCTTCCACGAACGGGTGTCTCCCATGACCATGACCACAGCACCGATCGATCTCTTCTCCTCCTTCATTCACCTGGACCACGGGGGTGACGTACGCGCCGTGCAACCCGTCTTCGACTCCGAGCGGGACGGCTGGCAGTTGATGACCTTCCACGTGGAGACCGACGCCGATGTCCACGGCGACCACTGGGAAATCCACACCGAGGCGGACGAACTCGTGTCCTGTCTCACCGGCGGGATACGTCTTTACTTCCGTCCGGAGCAGCCGGGGGACAAGGAGGAGGAGGTCGAGCTGGCGGCCGGAACGGCGGTCGTCGTCCCGCGCGGGCGATGGCACCGCATCGCACTGGACCGCCCCAGCGACATCATGTCCCTCACCCTGCCGCGCGGCAGCCGCTTGCAGAGGCGGGAGGAAGCCTAGCCACGGCTGGTCAGGGCCTTCGCCGGCCCGTCGGGCGGGGGTTACCCATGGTCGTCCGCGCGGATGGTGGGCCACAGCACGGCCACGACGCGGTCCGCGTGGTCGGCCGGGGTGTTCGCCCCGGTTCGCAGGTAGTCGCCGAAGTAGCTGCCGAAGCACAGGACGACCAGGGTTTCCAGGTCGGCGTCCTCGCGCACCGCGCCGGCCTCCTGGAGCCGTTCCAGGGTGCGCAGCAGCTCCTCGCAGCGCGGCTTGTTGCCGTGCTCGCGCATCTGCTCGAACAGTTCCGGCTCGCGCTCGGCCTCGCCCATGAAGTTGCCGTGCAGCTCCATCGCCCGCTCGTTGTGGTAGCGGGGGTCCAGGCGCCGGACGGCCTCGGTGAACGCCTCCACGGGCGTCATCCCGTCCACGTCCAGGGGAGGGTAGGCCTCGCGCTGCTTGCGCAGGCCGTAGTGGAGGGCGTCCACCACCAGTTCGCGCTTGTTCGCCCAGCGCCGGTACAGCGTCGGGCGTGTCACGCCCGCGTCCGCCACCACGTCGCCGATCGTCATCCGCGTGTACCCGTCGGTGGCCAGGCGTGCGCGCGTGGCCCGCAGGATCGCCTCCTCGATCGCCGGGTCGCGCGGCCTGCCGCCGGGGTGCGGGGCGCCCTCCCGCGCGGGCCCGGGCGCGGTCGCCCCGGCCTTGCGCCGCGGCCGGCGCGTGCCGCCGGCCTCTGTCTGGTCCTTGCTGCTCACAGCGTGCTGTCCCTCCTTGTCGGCCACCACCCTAGCCAGCTCGATGCCCGCCCCAGCGGTTCAGCTCCGAGTGCTGGCCGTAACGAAAGGCGCCATGCGTGGTGGTGGGCGTCGACGCCGGAGCCGCCCGCTTCGGCGGCCGCAGTACGCCTCACAGCCCTCACTCCACATCGGCGTGAAAGCTCACACCGGCATGGCTGTTTCGGACAATTCGTGGGTGCCTTCGGGTGGGGCGGCAGTGCCCCGCGTCGCGGCAACGGGGCGAGAGGTGCCGCGGGTTTCTGATCGGTCTTCCTTTCGGCAGTCGTGTTCTCGCAGGTCACCGCGCTGCCTCTGGCCTCTCGCCACAAGACGGGTGCAATCCGCGTAATGCCGACCCGGGATTCCTCTCACTCTGACGGGCGCCACTGACCGGCAGCCCGAGGAGCAGCTCAACGGAAACCAGGAGAGGTCGATGGGACGATCAGAGCAGGTACCCGACCGGCGCGAGCCACACCCACCGGAGGGAACACCCGGGCGGGGTGTTCGCGCTGGAACGCTCCAGGTCACCCTGGGCGTACTGCGCGGGCTCGGGACATGGCTCGGCCAGCGCATCGCCGAGTGGGCCGCCGGGCGGTGGTAAAGAGCCACGGTGAGCCGGCACCCGTGTGACGGCTGCACGCGAGGAGTACGGCAGGTGGGGGGGGGGGGGGGGGGGGGGGGGGGGGGGGGGGGGCGGGGGTGGGGGGGGGGGGGGGGGGGGGGGGGGGGGGGGGGGGGGGGGGGGGGGG
>NZ_JBWKJZ010000048.1:0-50781 GCF_056431945.1 Streptomyces sp. NPDC045778 | reverse complement strand
GCGCTTCCCTTCGGTATTTCGTGTTTCCAACCTTACCAGATCCGTTTTCCGTTCCGTTTCCGGTTCGGATTTCATTTCCGGTGGCCGTTGGAGGGTCTTTGCCTTTCGGCGGTTCCGACTCTATCAGATCTTTCCGGCTTCCCGGTCCGTTCCGATTTCCTCGGTGCCTTTCAGGTTTTCGCTTTCGCGTTTCCCTTTTCGGCGATTCCGACTTTATCAGAAGTTCTGGGCCGGTCTGACCGGCTCGGGATTCCGATTCATCGGGGCGGCTTCTCGGCTGATGAGATTCGAGAAGCAAGCAGATTTTCAATGTCGCCGTCCGAGCTGTCCAGCTCTAGGCAACTGTTCGAATCTACCTCCCCGGTCCTTCCGTGTCAACGGTTTTTCCGGAGCGATGAGGAGACTAGCAGGTCAGACGGGTGGCACGCACATCACGCCGCAGTGGGGACGGTCGCGCTCCGCTCCGAGGCGTCGATGTCGCCCGTCTCGCCCTCACGTGCCGCTCGGCCGCCCAGGACGTAGACGTACGCGAGGAAGGCCAGCTCGGCGGCGACCCCGATCGCGATGCGGGCCCAGGTAGGCAGGCCGGAGGGGGTGACGAAACCTTCGATGGCACCGGACACGAGGAGCACGAGGGCGAGGCCGATGGCCATTCCCAGGGCTGAGCGCCCCTCTTCGGCCATTGCCGCGCGGCGGGTGCGCGGGCCGGGGTCGATCAGCGTCCAGCCGAGGCGCAGCCCCGTACCGGCGGCTACGAAGACGGCGGTCAGTTCCAGGAGGCCGTGTGGGAGGAGCAGTCCCAGGAAGGTGTCCAGACGGTCCGCGGAGGACATCAGGCCGAGGCCGATGCCCACGTTGAGCATGTTCTGGAAGAGGATCCAGATGACCGGGACGCACAGGAAAGCTCCCAGGACCAGGCACATCGCGGCCGCTTGGGCGTTGTTCGTCCACACCTGGGCGGCGAAGGACGTCGCCGGGTGGCTGGAGTAGTACGTCTCGTACTCGCCTCCGGGGCGGGTCAGGTCGCGCAGCTCCGAAGGGGCCGCGATCGAGGACTGCACCTCCGGGTGCGTGCCGACCCACCAGCCGATCACGGCCGCGAGTGCCACGGACAGCAGGGCCGCGGGAATCCACCAGCGCCGGGATCGATAGACCGCGGCGGGGAAACCGTGGGTCAGGAAGCGTATGACGTCTCTCCAGGAGGCGCGGCGCGTGCCTGTCACGGCACTACGCGCGCGTGCCACCAGTTGTGTGAGGCGTCCGGTGAGCTGAGGGTCCGGGGCACTGGACTGGATCAGGGAGAGGTGCGTCGCGGTGCGCTGGTAGAGCGTGACGAGCTCGTCGACCTCAGGGCCGGTGAGCCGGCGCTGGCGGCGTACCAAGGCATCGAGTCGGTCCCACTCGGCTCCATGGGCCGACACGAAGACGTCGAGGTCCATCGGATTGGCTGCTCCTCGGCTTCTCGTACTGCTCCTACTGCGGCGCGATCACTCATCAGCTTGGCAGACTGGCGGTGACGGGGGCGGAGACAGGAAGGGCGGCGGGCGTGAGTGAGCTTGTGACGGGCGAGGCGGTGGCGCTGGAGCTGCGTCCCGCGAAGCTGCCGAGCCGGGCACTCGCCCTTCTGATCGACATGGTCCTGGCCTGGTCGGTGTATCTGGCCGTGACGCTGGGGCTGCTCGCGGCGACGGCGTCCCTGGACGACGCGGCGGCGGCCGCCATCGCCGTGGCGACGTTCGTCCTGGTGCTCGTGGGCGTGCCCATCGCGATCGAGACGCTCAGCCACGGGCGGTCGCTGGGGAAGCTCGCGTGCGGGCTGCGGGTCGTACGGGACGACGGCGGGCCGATCCGCTTCCGGCACGCTCTGGTGCGCGGTGCGGTCGGTGTCGTCGAGATCCTGCTGATGTTCGGGGTGGTCGCCTGCATCGCGTCCTTGGTGTCGGCGCGTGGGCGGCGCCTCGGCGACGTGTTCGCGGGAACGCTCGTCGTACGGGAACGGGTGCCGTCGGGGCGGACCGGGTACGTGCCCGCGCCGCCGCCGTGGCTCGCGGGGCGGTTCTCCGAACTCGATCTGTCCGGGGTCCCGGACGGCCTGTGGCTGGCGATACGGCAGTACCTGACGCGCATGGAGCAGCTCGATCCGCAGGTCGGCTGGGGCATGGCGGAGCGCCTTGCGAGCGATGTGGTGGCGCGGACGGGCGCGCCCGCGCCGGTGGGGGTACCGCCGGCCGCGTTCCTGGCCGCCGTGGTGCACGAGCGGCAGGCGCGGGAGGCGCGGCGGACCTTCGGCGGGGCCGCGGTGGAGGGCGGCGCGCCGTATCCGAGCACCTATGCCCCGGCGGCTCCGAATGTGCCGGGTGCGCCGGGTGCGCCGGGTGCGCCGGGTGCGGGAGCGCCCCGGCCTGTGCCGCACGCGGCGCCGGAGCCCGAGCCGCGTGACGAGCCGCGGCAGCCGTCGACGGGCTTCGTGCCGCCGGCGTAGCGCGGGCGTCCGTCAAGGGAAGGTCGACGGCGGTGACTCGAGGTGTTCGAGTTCGATGCCGGGGGCCGCGAGGACGACGTCGCCGCTGAGGTGGACGGTGTGTTGCTCGCCCGTGTCCAGGGCTGTGACCTGGTATTCGTCCACGGTCAGGGGGCCGTTGTCAGTGGTGTGTGCTTCTCTCGTCAGCAGGGCCCAGGACTGGTCGAGGGTGCGCGGTGCCAGGACCGGGTCCGTGAAGGCGACCAGGCGGACGCGGGTCGCGGGGGAATCGGGGGTGAGGCGCAGCAGCCGGGCCGTGGCGACGAGGAAGGCGGGGGACATGCCGGTGACGGCGTGAGCGGGGGCGTTGTTCTCGGTGGCGTGCGCGCCGGTGGCGTCGGTGCGGACCCAGGTGACGCCGTCGAGGGCGGCGGCCCGCACTTGCCAGCCGGAGGCGTGCAGTTCGATTCGGATGGGGCGGCCCAGTTCGTCGACGGCCAGGTCGACGGAGCCCGCGTGGTCGCCGGAGGGGCTGGTGCGCTGGGCGACGTAGCGCCAGCCGGAGGGGCCGGGCGCGCACTGGAAGTGTTCTTCACCAAGGGGGGTGTGATCGTGCGGATCGTGCAGCGAATAGCGACCGCGGGGCATGGGGCTCGGTCCTTGTCGGGGGACGTGCGTGAGGCGTGAGGACGTCGTCGTCGGGCTGTAGGGCGACAGCGTCGCGATAGTGAGGCGTCGTCGGGGCTGTAAATCGTCGTCGTCGGGGCTGTGAGGCTTCGCCGTCAGGGCTGCGAGGCGTCGTCGTCAGGGCTGTGAAGCGTCGTCGTCGGAATGGTGCGGCGTCGTGGGCAGAGCGTACGGAGCGCCGTGCGGCCGGCCGTCGGGGGGTTCGTGGAGGCGAGTCCCAGGGCTCATAGGTCGAGCGCAGGGCTCGTGAGGCGGTGTGCCGTCGGGGATGCGGAGCAGGGCGCCCCGGCCGTGGGGCTGCCCCGGCCAGGCGCGGCCCGGGCCAGTACACCGACAGGCCCCCGCCGGAAGGGCGAGGGCCTGCTGGAGACGTACGGCCTGGGTCGGCCGGACGGGCCGGGCGCCGCCCCGGGGACCAGGGGCGGCCCGAAGGCCGGTCCTGGTCAGGGGCGGTACGCGGGCCGGATCAGTAGCGGTAGTGGTCCGGCTTGTACGGGCCCTCGACCTTGACGCCGATGTACGCGGCCTGCTCGGGGCTGAGCGTCGTGAGCTTCACGCCGAGCGCGTCCAGGTGCAGACGGGCGACCTTCTCGTCGAGGTGCTTCGGCAGCGTGTAGACGCCGATCGGGTACTCGTCCTGCTTGGTGAACAGCTCGATCTGGGCCAGGGTCTGGTCCGCGAAGGAGTTGGACATCACGAAGGACGGGTGGCCCGTCGCGTTGCCCAGGTTCAGCAGGCGGCCCTCGGAGAGGACGATGAGGACCTTGCCGTCCTCGAAGGTCCAGGTGTGGACCTGCGGCTTGACCTCGTCCTTGACGATGCCCGGGATCTTGGCGAGGCCGGCCATGTCGATCTCGTTGTCGAAGTGGCCGATGTTGCCCACGATGGCCTGGTGCTTCATCTTGGCCATGTCCGAGGCCATGATGATGTCCTTGTTGCCGGTCGTGGTGATGAAGATGTCGGCGGTCTCGACGACCTCGTCCAGGGTGGTGACCTGGTAGCCGTCCATCGCGGCCTGGAGGGCGCAGATCGGGTCGACCTCGGTGACGATGACGCGGGCGCCCTGGCCGCGCAGGGACTCCGCGCAGCCCTTGCCGACGTCGCCGTAGCCGAAGACCACGGCGGTCTTGCCGCCGATGAGGACGTCGGTGGCGCGGTTGATGCCGTCGATGAGCGAGTGGCGGCAGCCGTACTTGTTGTCGAACTTCGACTTGGTGACGGCGTCGTTCACGTTGATCGCCGGGAAGAGGAGGGTGCCGTCGCGCTGCATCTCGTACAGGCGGTGGACGCCGGTCGTGGTCTCCTCGGTGACGCCGCGGATCTCCGAGGAGAGCTGGGTCCACTTCTGCGGGTTCTCGGCCAGGGTGCGGTTGAGGACCTGGAGGATGACGCGGTGCTCGTCGTTCTCGGCGGTCTCGACGGCCGGGGCCTTGCCGTCCTTCTCGTACTGGACGCCCAGGTGGACGAGCATGGTGGCGTCGCCGCCGTCGTCCAGGATCATGTTCGGGCCGCCGGTGGGCGAGTTCGGCCAGGTCAGGGCCTGCTCGGTGCACCACCAGTACTCCTCCAGGGTCTCGCCCTTCCAGGCGAAGACCGGGATGCCCTGGGGGTTGTCCGGGGTGCCGTTCGGACCGACGGCGATGGCCGCGGCGGCGTGGTCCTGGGTCGAGAAGATGTTGCAGGAGACCCAGCGGACCTCGGCGCCGAGGGCGACCAGGGTCTCGATGAGGACGGCGGTCTGCACGGTCATGTGCAGCGAGCCCATGATGCGGGCGCCGGCGAGCGGCTGGCTGGCGGCGAATTCCTTGCGGATCGCCATCAGGCCGGGCATCTCGTGCTCGGCGAGGGTGATCTCCTTGCGGCCGAACTCGGCCAGGGAGAGGTCGGCGACCTTGAAGTCCTTGCCGTTGACGGCAGTCGTCATGATGAGCTGCTCCTCGTGATGGGGTCGAGGGTGGGCATGGCTGATCTGCGGCGTCGGGGTACGGAGGCACACCGGCGCGCGCAGCGCAGTCCGTCGGAGGCCCTCTCTCCCTCGGCCGGTCCAGGAGCGGACCGCCCGACCGCCATCAGCAGCGACGTCTGGCACTGTCACGAATCTACACCGATCGGCGCAGTGAGCCACAAGGGTGCGGGGAGAGGGGCCGTGGCTGAATCGCGACCTTCCAGGGCCGGAGCAAAGGACACCACTCCCTGACGAACCGGGATGTTTGCGCTTTTGCTCCTGTCCCTGTCTGTTGCAGGATGCCTGGAGATCGGGAACATATGCGCGACCTTGTTCGGTCAAGGCGTTAGGAGAACCACGTGACCAGTCCGGCCGACCCCCCGACCGGCGCCGACGGGCAGAAGAGGCTGAAGCTGCTCGCGGTGACCGCCTGCCCGACCGGCATCGCCCACACGTACATGGCGGCGGAGAAGCTCCAGCAGGCCGCCGACCGGCTCGGCGTCGACATGAAGGTGGAGACACAAGGCTCGATCGGGGCCGAGAACGTGCTGTCTGACAACGATGTCAGACAGGCGGACGGCGTCATCATCGCGGCCGACAAGGACGTGGACCGCGACAGGTTCGCGGGCAAGCGCGTGCTGTCCGTCGGGGTGTCCGAGGGCATCAGCCGGCCCGAGCAGCTGATCGAGCAGGTCAGGTCGGCGCCCGTGCAGGGCGGCGACGCCGGGGGCGGCGGTGCGGCTCCCACCGGAGGCGGCGGGGGCGGCGGGGGCGGTGGCCGGGAGCGGAGCGTCGCGTACAAGGCGCTGATGAACGGCGTCTCGTACATGATCCCGTTCGTCGTGGTCGGCGGTCTGCTGATCGCGATCTCGCTGTCGCTCGGCGGGCACACCGACCCGAAGGGCGGGCTCGTCATCCCGGACGACTCGTTCTGGATGCACGTGAACCAGATCGGCGTCATCGGGTTCACACTGATGGTGCCGATCCTGTCGGGGTACATCGCGTACGCGATCGGGGACCGGCCCGCCCTGGTGCCGGGCATGATCGGCGGGTGGATCGCGAACACCGGTGAGCTGTACGACTCCAAGGCGGGGGCGGGCTTCATCGGGGCGATCGTGACCGGGTTCCTCGCCGGATATCTGGTGCTGTGGATCAAGAAGGTCAAGGTCCCGAAGTTCGTCCAGCCGATCATGCCGATCATCGTGATCCCGATCCTGGCGACGAGCGCGCTCGGCCTCTTCTTCATCTACGTCATCGGCAAGCCGATCTCCTGGGTCTTCGAGCACCTGACGGACTGGCTCAGCGGGATGACGGGCACGAGCGCGATCCTGCTCGGCGCGATCCTGGGGCTGATGATCGCCTTCGACATGGGTGGTCCGGTCAACAAGACGGCGTTCCTGTTCGGTGCGGGGCTGATCGCCACCGGCAACCAGACCGTCATGGGCATGTGCGCCGCCGCGATTCCGGTGATGCCGCTCGGGCAGGGGCTCGCGACGCTGATCCGCAAGCGGCTGTACACGGAGCAGGAGCGGGAGACGGGGCTCGCGTCGCTGTTCATGGGGTTGTTCGGCATTTCGGAAGGTGCTATTCCGTTTGCGGCCGCGCGGCCCGCGCAAGTCATTCCCGCGAACATGCTGGGTGGCGCCGTGGCCGGCGCCGTCGCGGGCCTCGCGAGCGTCAAGGACGCGGTGCCGCACGGCGGGCCGATCGTCGCGGTGCTCGGCGCGGTCGGCGGGGTGCCGATGTTCTTCGTGGCCGTGGCCGCCGGAACGGCCGTCACGGCGCTCGCCACCGTCTCGCTGGTGGACCTGAGCGAGCGGAAGCGGCGCGGGGTGCCGGCCGGTGGGGCGGGCGCGGGCGCGGGCGCGGGCGAGCCGGTGCTCGCGGGCGTGGGCGCGGGGGCCGGTGGGACGGCCGGGACTGTGGGGGCCGGCGCGCGGGAGCCCGTCGCCGCGCCCGCCGCTGCCCCGGCTGCTGCTGCCCCGTCCGCCGCTGCCCCGGCTGCTGCTGCCCCGTCCGCCGCTCCCCCGGCGGCTGCCGCCACCGCTCCCGAAGTGCTGTCCGGCTATCTCACCCGGGAGACCGTGAAGATCCAGCTCGACGCCGGCGACAAGGAGGCCGCGATCCGCGAGATGGCCGGGCTGCTCGCGCGTACCGGCAAGGTCACCGACGTGGAGGAGCTGGTGCGGACCGCGCTCGCGCGCGAGGCGCAGGGCACCACCGGGCTCGGGGAGGAGATCGCGATCCCGCATGCCAAGACCGACGCCGTGACCTCGCCGGTCGTGGGCTTCGCGCGGTCCGCCGAGGGCATCGAGTGGGGGTCGCTCGACGGTACGAAGGCCAAGCTGGTCTTCATGATCTCCGTGCCGGAGGCCGCGGCGGGCGACGAGCACCTGCGGATCCTGGCGCTGCTGTCGCGGAAGCTGATGGACGGGGGGTTCCGGGAGCGGCTCGTGGCCGCGGCGGACGAGGGGGCTGTGCTGGAGGTGCTGCGGGAGGTGCAGTGAGCCTGGGTGTTCGTACGTGAAGGGGCCCCGCACCAAGTGCTTGGTGCGGGGCCCCTTCACGTACGACGGGACGCACGAGGTCACATACGACGGGATGCACCCGAGTTCACGTACGACCGGACGCACGAGTTCACGTACGACCGGACGCACGAGGTCACGTACGACCGGGCGCACGAGGTCAGTGGCCGGGCTCCGGGGTCGGGCCGCCCGGGGACTTCGCCGGGTTCGTGCCCGCTGCCGCCGCGTCCTCGCTGTATATGTCCGGCTCCAGGTAGATCACGCGGGCGATCGGGACGGCCTCGCGGATGCGGGTTTCGGCGGCGTTGATCGCGTCGGCCACCTCGCGGGCGGTGTCGTCGTGCTGGACGGCGATCTTCGCGGCGACGAGCAGTTCCTCGGGGCCGAGGTGGAGCGTGCGCATGTGGATGACGCCGGTGACGGTATCGCCGTCGACCAGGGCCTTCTCGATCTTCTGCACCTCTTCGGTGCCCGCGGCCTCGCCGAGCAGGAGCGACTTGGTCTCGGCCGCGAGGACGATCGCGATGAGGATCAGCAGGGCGCCGATGCAGAGCGTGCCGACGCCGTCCCAGACGCCGTCGCCCGTGGCGAGCGCGAGGCCGACGCCGCCGAGCGCGAGGACCAGGCCGACGAGCGCGCCGAGGTCCTCCAGGAGGACGACGGGCAGCTCGGGTGCCTTGGCGCGGCGGACGAACTCCTTCCAGGAGAGCGAGCCGCGCAGGGTGTTGGACTCCTTGATGGCCGTCCGGAAGGAGAACGACTCGGCGATGATGGCGAACACCAGGACGCCGACCGGCCAGTACCAGTGCTCGATCTCGTGCGGGTGCTTGATCTTCTCGTAGCCCTCGTAGAGGGCGAACATGCCGCCGACGGAGAAGAGCACGATGGAGACCAGGAAGGCGTAGATGTAGCGCTCGCGGCCGTAGCCGAAGGGGTGTTGCGGGGTGGCCTCGCGCTGGGCCTTCTTGCCGCCGAGGAGCAGCAGGCCCTGGTTGCCGGAGTCGGCGAGCGAGTGCACGCTCTCGGCCAGCATCGACGACGAGCCGCTGAAGAGGAACGCCACGAACTTGGCCGCCGCGATCGCGAGGTTGGCGGCGAGTGCCGCCACGATCGCCTTTGTTCCGCCTGACGCACTCATGTGTGCCCGTTGTCCCTTCGGTTGCGTGCCGCGCCTGCCGCGTGCCACGCGTACGTTCTCCGTTCCGCGACGGCCGGGCGCCGAGGAGCCCGGCCGGTGCGGTGGGTCATTGTTGCAGCACGGGAGGCGCGGGGTGGGTCAGGCCACCACGGTGGCGCGGAAAAGCGTGCCGCTGCCGGAAACGTCGGTCTTTTCACCCGCGGGGACGAACACCGACCGGCCGGGCGTCAAGGAGACGTCACCCGCACGGACCTCGCCCGCCACGCAGAGCAGGATCTGCGGCGTCCCGGCGGTGAGGTCGTGGTGCGCGTCGCTCTCGGGCAGGACGTAGCGGGAGAGGCGGAACTCGTCGATCGGCGTCTCGTAGACCTCTTCGCCGTCGGCAGAGGCTTCCGGGCGCAGGACGCCGGGGTCGCTCGCCTCGAAGCGGACCACGCGCAGGAGTTCGGGCACGTCGACGTGCTTGGGGGTGAGGCCGCAGCGCAGCACGTTGTCGGAGTTGGCCATGATCTCGACGCCCATGCCGTCGAGGTAGGCGTGCGGAACCCCGGCGCCGAGGTAGAGGGCCTCGCCGGGGTTGAGGCGCACGTGGTTGAGGAGCATGGCGGCGATGACACCGGGGTCGCCGGGGAAGTGGCGGGCGGCCGCCGCGTACGGGGCGTACGGGCCGCCGAGGCGTTCGGCGGCGGTCGCGGCCTCGGTGACGGCGCGCGCCATGTCCTCGCGGTCGGCGGTGAGTACGGCCGTGAGGACCTCGCGCAGGGCGGCGTCCTCGGGCTTGGCGCGCAGCAGGTCGACGTACGGCGTGAGGGAGTCCACGCCGAGGCCCTCGATGAGGTCGGCGGCCTCGGCGGGCGGACGGAAGCCGCACAGGCCGTCGAAGGGGGTGAGCGCGCAGATCAGTTCGGGCTTGTGGTTGGCGTCCTTGTAGTTGCGGTCGGGGGCGCCCAGCGGGATGCCGCGCGCCTCCTCGTCCTCGTAGCCCTCGCGCGCCTGCTCCAGATCCGGGTGCACCTGCACGGACAGGGGGGCGCCCGCGGCGAGGATCTTCAGGAGGAAGGGCAGGCGGGGGCCGAACTTGTCGACGGCACGGTCGCCCAGCTCGCCGCGCGGATCCTCGTCGATCACCTCGTCGAGCGGTCCGCGCTCGGTGTGCGAGGGTGCGCCCGGGTGGGCGCCCATCCACATCTCGGCCTGCGGTTCGCCGGTCGGCTCGACGCCGAGGAGGCCCGCGATGGCGGTGGTGGAACCCCAGGCGTAGGGGCGGACGGTGTTGGTGAGGCGGTCCACGGAAGGGTCTCCCTTACGGGCGTGCGGGGACGCGGGCGGGCGCGTCCTTCGGTGCGGGTACGCGCGTGTCCCCTACGGGTACGGGCACGCGCGGGAGGGCGCCGGTACGGGGGCCGCGGTCATGATCGGCCGCCGGAGGCGAGCGCCAGGTAAACGGCGGCGAAATCCGTGATGGCGATCAGTTCGGCGAGGCGCTCCAGGTCGTCGCCGTCCTCGGGGTCCAGCTCGCTGAGCGCGACGTCGTGGCTCTGGGCCAGCTCGCGGGCGACCGGTGCGGCGGTGAGGCCGCCCGCGTCGGCGGGGCGGTCGCGGAGCAGGACCGCGCGGGCGCGCAGGGGCGCCGGGACGTCGACGCGGTCGCGGAAGAAGTCGTCGCTCGCGGCGTCCGCGGTGAGGCCGCGCGCGAGCAGCGAGGCGTGCGCGGGCAGCGCTTCGGGCAGCTCGGCGGTGAGGGCGGGGTGCCCGGCCAGCTCGGCGAGCGCGGCGGCGAAGCGGCGGCCCACGGGGCCCGCGGTCTCGCCCTCGGTCCAGATCAGCGGCAGCGCTTCGGCCAGCTCGGTGGCGAGGGTCTTGGCGGGGTTACTGTACGTGGCGATGGCGGGGCCGCAGCGCTCCGCGACGCCGTCGAGCCGGTCGGCGACCTTCTGGAGGGTCTCCGCGGGGGCGGCGACCAGGCCGGTGCGGTCGAGCAGGGCGAGCAGCGGGGTGAGCAGGGACCACAGGGTGCCGGGGGCGGCGGCGGGGGCCTCGGTGTCGTCGGTGGCGTCCGCGGCGTTCCCGGTCGGCTGGGGCGACAGGGCCATGGGGACGGTGAGGCCGTGCGAGCCGCTGACGCTCTCGGCGAGCGGGGAGCGGGCCGGGGCCACCGCGACGACGGTGCAGCCGCGGCGGTAGCACTGCTCGGCGAGGAGCGCGAGGCCCGGCTCCGTGCCGTCGGGCGTGGCGATGAGCAGCAGGTCGACGGGGCCGACCCAGCCGGGCAGGGTCCAGCGCAGGGCGCCCGCCGCGGGGGCGACGCCGGTGGGGGCGAGCTTGATGACGGGGCAGCCGGTGCCCACGAGGGCGCCGATGAGGTCGGCGACGCCGGCGGCGGCCGTGCCGGGGCCTGCGATCAGGACGGCGCGGGGGCGGCCGTCCGGTTTCAGTTCCGTGACCCCGGACTCGGTGGCGTGCCGGACCGCGGTCCGTACGCGGGCGCCCGCTTCGGCGGCGCCGCGCAGCAGGTCTCGCAGGTCTGCGCGGGCCAGCTCGTCGGGGGCGTCGAGGAGCGACTCGTCGAGCATGGGGGGCGGCCTCCGATCGCCGTGCGCGGCAGGGGTGCGGCCGGGCGTGCGCGCGGGGTGCACGCCTGGCCGTCTTCTGATCCTTACTCGGGGCGGCGGGCCTCGTCGACCAGGAGTACGGGGATGCCGTCGCGGATCGGGTACGCGAGGCCGCAGTCGGTGCCCTCGGCGGTGCAGACCAGCTCGGTGTCCGTCTCCTTGAGAGGGGCGTGGCAGGCCGGGCAGGCGAGGATCTCCAGGAGGCCGGCTTCGAGCGGCATGGGGTGGTCCCTTCGGGGGTGGTCGTTCGGGCGGTGCGGCCCGTCCAGCCTATCGCTGGCCTGGGAGCCTTGGGCGGGGCCTGGCCCCGGGGGGCGGGGGCCCTGCCCGGGCGGAGCCCCGCCCAAGGCCCCCAGGGTGTCGCTCTTCGGGTGCGAGGGCCGCGCGTGCGGCGCGGCTACGCCCTGATGATCGCCAGTGCCGCATCGCGGGTCTTCTCCATCGTCTGCCGGTCGCGGGCCTCCGCGTTGAGGCGCAGGAGCGGCTCGGTGTTGGAGGCGCGGACGTTGAACCACCAGTCGGCCGACGTGACCGTCAGGCCGTCCAGCTCGTCGAGGGTGACGCCGTCCTGGCCTTCGTACGCGGCCTTGATCGCGGCGAGGCGGGCCTGCTGGTCGGCCACCGTGGAGTTGATCTCGCCGGAGCCCACGTAGCGGTCGTAGGCGGCCACGAGCCCCGAGAGGGGGCCGTCCTGGCCGCCGAGGGCCGCCAGGACGTGCAGGGCGGCGAGCATGCCCGTGTCGGCGTTCCAGAAGTCGCGGAAGTAGTAGTGCGCGGAGTGCTCGCCGCCGAAGATCGCGCCCGTCTTGGCCATCTCCTCCTTGATGAAGGAGTGCCCCACGCGGGTGCGCACAGGCGTGCCGCCGTTCTCCCGGACGACCTCCGGGACCGTCCAGGAGGTGATCAGGTTGTGGATGACCGTGCCGGAGCCGCCGTGCTTGGCCAGTTCGCGGGCGGCTACCAGGGCGGTGATGGCCGAGGGGGAGACCGGGTCACCGTTCTCGTCGACGACGAAGCAGCGGTCGGCGTCCCCGTCGAAGGCGATGCCGATATCGGCGCCCTCCTCGCGCACCCGCTGCTGGAGATCGACGATGTTCGCCGGATCCAGCGGGTTGGCCTCGTGGTTGGGGAAGGTGCCGTCCAGTTCGAAGTACATCGGTACGAGGGTCAGCGGCAGGCCCTCGAAGACGGTGGGCACGGTGTGACCGCCCATGCCGTTGCCCGCGTCGACGACCACCTTCAGCGGCCGGATCGCGGTGAGGTCGACCAGGGACCGCAGATGGGCCGCGTAGTCCTTGAGGGTGTCCTGGCGGGTCAGCGTGCCGGGGGTGGCCGCGGGCTCGGGGACGCCCTCGCCCGCCCAGCGCTCCACCAGGGCGCGGATGTCGGCGAGGCCGGTGTCCTGGCCGACGGGGGCGGCGCCCGCGCGGCACATCTTGATGCCGTTGTACTGCGCCGGGTTGTGCGAGGCGGTGAACATCGCACCGGGCAGGTTCAACGCGCCCGAGGCGTAGTACAGCTGGTCCGTGGAGCACAGGCCGATCTCCGTGACGTCCACGCCGAGGGCGGCGGCGCCGCGTGCGAAGGCTCCGGAGAGGCCGGGCGACGAGGGCCGCATGTCGTGCCCGACGACGATCGCGTGCGCGCCCGTCACCTGTGCGAAGGCGGCGCCGAACTGCTCGGCCAGGGTCTCGTCCCACTGGTCCGGGACCACCCCGCGCACGTCGTACGCCTTCACGATCTGGGACAGATCAGCAGCCACGGCCAAGCCTCTCTCTACGTACGTTCAGCGACGCGTCGGGCGCCCGGGCGGGCGTCGGCGCGCGGCGGACTTCCAACGGCGCCCCCAAACTACCTCCAACCACTGACAGCGGGTTGTGGCGGCGTTACGCAAGGACGTCAGGGAAGCATCCAGACCCAAGGACGTCAGGGAAGCATCCAGCCGAGCGCCGCCGTGCTCTGGGCCAACACGATCAGGCACATCACGAGCAGCAGGCCGAGGCTCCAGGGCAGCACCTTGCGCAGGACATCGCCCTCCTTGCCCGCGAGGCCGACGGCCGCGCACGCGATGGTCAGGTTCTGCGGGGAGATCATCTTGCCGAGCACCCCGCCCGAGCTGTTGGCGGCGGCGAGGAGTTCGGGCGAGAGGCCCGACTGTTCGGCGGCGGTCACCTGGAGGGCGCCGAACAACGCGTTCGCGGAGGTGTCCGAGCCGGTCACCGCGACGCCGAACCAGCCGAGCACCGGCGACAGGAAGGCGAGGCCCGCGCCCGCGTCGGCCACGAAGTGCCCGATGGTGGCGGCCTGTCCGGAGAGGTTCATGACGTACGCGAGCGCCAGGACGCTCGTCACGGTGAGGATCGCGAACCGCAGTTCGTGGACGGTGGCCGCCCACTCCCGCGCCGCCACGCGCGCGTGCACGCCGAGTACGGCGGCCGTCGCGCACCCGGCGAGCAGCACGAGCGTGCCGCCCGTGGCCACCAGGGGCAGCGAGAAGACGTTGCCGCCGACCGGGTCGCCCGTGGGGTCGGCGACGTCCAGGAAGGGCCAGTCGAAGGTGCGGGTGGCCTCGGCGAGGAAGCGCTTGACGGGCGGGATCTGCGCGACGGAGAAGACCGCGACGATCAGGGCGTACGGGGCGTAGGCGCGCAGCACCTCCGCGCGCGGGTCGTCGTGGTCGAGGTCCTCGCTGCGGGCGCCGGTCAGGACGGCGGCGCGTACGGGTTCGGCGGCCGGCCTGCGGGTGTGCGGCACCGCCACGAGGGCGCCGGCGCCCGCCAAGGCCGCGCCGATGTCGGCCAGTTGCGCGGAGACGTAGTTGGAGGCCGCGAACTGCGCGGCGGCGAAGGCGAAGCCGCAGGCGAGGGCGGGCACCCAGGTCTCGCGCAGGCCGCGCCGCCCGTCGACGAGGGCGACGAGGAGCAGGGGCACGACGAGCGCGAGCAGCGGTGTCTGGCGGCCGACCATGGTGGCGACGGTGTCCAGGGGGAGGTCGGTGACCTGGGCGAGCGTCACCACGGGGGTGCCCATGGCCCCGAAGGCGACGGGCGCGGTGTTGGCGACGAGGGCGACGACGGCGGCGCGCACCGGGTCGAAGCCGAGCGCCACGAGCATGACGGCGCTGATCGCGACGGGCGCGCCGAAGCCGGCGAGCGCTTCGAGGAGCGCGCCGAAGCAGAAGGCGACGACGAGCGCCTGGACGCGCGGGTCGTCGGAGAGGCGCCCGAAGGAGCGTCTGAGGATGTCGAAGTGCCGGGTGCGGACGGTCATCCGGTACACCCACAGGGCGTTGACGACGATCCACAGGATGGGGAAGAGCCCGAAGACGGCCCCTTGTGCGGCGCTGGACGCGGTCTGGCCGAGGGGCATGCCGAACACGAGCCAGGCGACGGCCGCGGCCACGGCGAGGCCGATGAGCCCGGCCCGGTGGGCCTTCATGCGGACGGCGCCGAGGAGGACGAGGACGGTGAGCAGGGGAAGGGTCGCGACGAGTGCGGACAGGCCGAGCGAGTCGGCCACGGGCTCCAGTTGCTGCACGAACACGGGTGCCTCCCTGGGTGATCCTTGATCACGGGGTGGCGAAATAGTCGTGGCCTCGACAAACGGCCGTCAATGCGTGTGCCGGTGAAGATTCATTCACGGGCGAGGAATCACCCACCGGCGAGGATCCACTCAGGGGCGAGGATTCACCCACGGGTGTGCGCACCGCCCGTGCGGCGGCGCGGGGAGGGTGCGGGGTCCGGCGGTGGCCCCGCTGGCCGGAATGCGACCTCAGCTGTCGGGCGAGCGCAGCACCCGCAGGTGGCCGCGGCGCGCGACCTCCATGGGGTCCGCTCCGCGCGACCCGCCGCCCGCCTCGGCGGCGCGCTCCTGCGGCCGGGCGGCCTCGCGCACGGCGTTGGCCAGCGCTTCGAGGTCGTCGCCGCTGGGGCGGGCCGGTCCTGAGCCGTCGGCGAGCCGGACGACCTCCCAGCCGCGCGGCGCGGTGAGGCGCTCGGAGTGCTCGGCGCACAGGTCGTAGCAGTGGGGTTCGGCGTAGGTGGCGAGGGGGCCGAGGACCGCGGTCGAGTCGGCGTAGACGTACGTCAGCGTCGCGACGGCGGGTCGGCCGCAAGCGGTGCGCGAACAGCGACGTACAGGGCTCACGACGTTGGACGGTACCGCACTCTTGAGCGGGCCGCGACGACTCTCCACCAGGTCACTCCCCCGTGTCGTGCTGTGATCCCGCCCACGGCGTGTCCGAAAAGCGCCGCTCTGACCTGCGGTGACACAAGGGACCAACGGGGCCTGAGGTGTTGAACCCGGTCACCACTCGGAACAAATACTGCCAATCGGGGCGAGGTCGGCGGTACAGGAGAGATACACAATCGAGCCCAAGCTTGGCCGGAATGGTCAGGAAGCGACATGCCGTGCTCCGTGCGGAAAGGGCGATCTCGGGGACTACGCTTCGTCAGTGATGGACGACCCCGTACAGCCCCGCTCCGCCGAGCCGAGGCCCCGACGCCGCGACCGCCACGGCAGGGGCATGCGCGGCCCCGTGGCGCCGCCCCAGGTCCCTCTCTCCGCGAGCCGCGCCGAGGCCTTCACCGATCTCGTGCAGGACTCGGTGGAGCGCCTGGAGAGGCGCTGGCCGCAGCTCACCGAGATCGACTTCCTGGTGCTCGAGGTGCCGCCGACGGGCGGGGGCACCCCGGACGAGGAGTGGGGCGGGGAGAGCGTGCCGCTCGGGGGGACCGTGGCCGCGTCCGAGGGGCGGCCCGCGCGGGTCGTCGTCTACCGGCGCCCGGTGGAGATCCGGACCAAGGGCCGGGACGAGCGGGCCGCGCTCGTCCACGAGGTGGTCGTCGAGCAGGTCGCCGAGTTGCTGGGGCTCTCGCCGGAGTCGGTGGATCCGCGGTACGGGGAGGAGTGACGCCCGGCGCCCGCCGCAGTCTCACCCCCGCTGGAGTACCTCCAGATCCTGCTTCGCCTTCGGTACTTCCACCGTGCCCCTGTCGTCCGGCAGGGACTGGATCGTGAACATGGGGATGCCGTTTTCGGGCAGTTCCAGCGTGCGGGAGGCGTACACGGGGGCGTCCGGGCGGGGCTCCAGGGTGAGGGCGTAGGAGCCCTTCAGGCCGGGGGGCGCGGGCGGGGCGACGGCCAGGGTCGTGCCCGCCTTGACCGTGTACGTCTTGCTGACGGATTCACCCGCCTCCGTGCCCGGGGACGCGGTCACCTTCACGCGGGTGGTCTTGTCGGGAGCCGTCAGGGAGAGCGTGGTGCCCTTGGCGCGGTTGTCGGCGACGGTGGCGCGGGCGCCCACGGGGGCGGTCGCCGGGATGAACGCCGTCTCCTGCTTGGCGCCCTTGCCCCGGGTGACGCGCAGCGCGGCCACGACCGGCACCGGGTCCTCCGTGGGGGTGAGGACCACGGAGCCCGCCTCCCCCTTCGTCACGTCGCCCAGGTCCACCGCCGTCGTCATGCCGGACTTCACGTGCAGGGTCTCGTGCCCGGCCGGGGTGATCGAGCCGGTCGGCGAGGCGAGTTGGACCTTCAGGTCCGCGTCGTCGGCGCCGGGCGCGAAGGCGACGAGGCGGACCGATGTCGCGTCCTTGGGGATGCCCGGCAGCACCAGTCGGGGCGCCGGGTCGGCGGCGGCGGGCAGCCAGTCGCCGCCCAGCTCGTCGTCCGACGACTGCACCGCGGCGGCGACGCGGCCGCTGCGCGCGGTCACGCGCATCGTGAGGTCGGTCCGCGGCTTGGGCGTGAGCGTGGACAGGAGCACGGGCACGCTGGAGCGCGGCTGGATCTGGATGGACTCGCCGACCTCGGCCTTCAGGGCACCGTCGGGGCCGTACAGCTCGATGTCCACGACCGCCGCCGCGTCGTCCGGGTTCATCAGGTGGACGTAGTCGTTGCGGCCCTTGGCGGTGCCGGCGCCCGGGAACCAGAAGTCGGTGTCCGGAGCGACGCAGTTGGTGCCGTGCAGGCCGCGCCCGGCGCCCGCGCTGACCGAAGTGGTCTGCTGGGCGGTCCAGCCGGGCGCGAGGCGGCCGTCGGCGCTGCCGATGAGCGCGGGGGCCTCCGCGCCCGACTCCTCGCCGGAGACCGGCTTCCCGGGCTCCTTCTGGGTCAGGAACGGCTTGGCTGCCTTGCCCTTGCCGCCCTGCGGCGCGTCCGTCAGCTGCTTGACGACGGGGAACAGCGCGGCGCCGCCCGCGCGTCCGGCGGCGGCGGACGGCGGCGTGAACGCCGTGTACGTGGTCTCCGCCAGGTCGGACGTGCTGGGCTCCGGGCACAGCAGCCTGCTGCGCTCCACGGGCAGCCGCTTCGCCGCCGTGACGCCGTCGTCGCCCGCCGGGGCGTTGACGGCCGCGAAGCCGGTGACGGCGGCCAGGGCCGCCGCCGCGGCGATCAGGGACAGGGTGGTGCGGTTCACTGCTGGCTCCCGTCGGGGCGCTCACTGTCGGTGCCGTGCGGGGGGCTCGGCGGCATCGGCGGGTGCTGCGGGCGGGCGGCTTCCGCGGGGTCGTAGGAGCCGTACGTCTGGCCGTAGCCGGCGTTCGTGCCGTCGTAGGCGTTCGTGCCGTACGTGCCGTCGTAGGCGTACGGGTCGTACTGGGCGCCCTGGTAAGGGTCTGCCTTGTAGGGGTCTGCCTGGTACGCCTGGTCGTAGCCTCCGGAGGCGTACGGGCCGCCCTGGTGGTGCTGTTCACCGCCGTACGCGCTCTGGTCGGCGCCCGCGTGGGCGGGGGTCTGCCACTCGCCCGGGGCGGGAGTGTGCTGGGGCGGGACGGCGCCCAGGGCGGTCCCTTCGGGGAGGGCGTCCGGGAACGCGCCCTCCGGGGTGGCCTGTTCGCCCTGGGCCCGCAGCCTGCGCGCCCTGCGGCCCTCGCCGGCCACCGCCTGCGCGGGCACCAGCTCCTCATCGGGGAGGTCGTCGTCCACGTCGCGGCGGCGGCCGGGCAGGGCCAGGACCACCAGGACGAGCGCGAGCGCGCCCTGGGCCCACAGCAGCGCCGTGTGGGCCGCCGGTGGCTCGTACGTGACGTCCACGCGGCCGCCGGACGAGGGCAGTTCGAAGCCCTGGGCCCAGCCGTCCACGGTGGTCCTGGTGAGCGCGCGGCCGTCCAGGGTCGCCGTCCAGCCCGGGTCCGCCGCGTCGGCAAGGCGCAGCACGCGGCCCTCGTCGCCGGACGGGATCCTCGTGTGCACCTCCACGGGCCCGGCCGCGACCGGCTCGGGGTCCTGGGAGCCGGACACGACGGCCGCGCGGGCGACCTGCCGGTCCACGCGCCACAGGGCGCTGCCGTCCTCCTGGCTGAGCCGGGTCAGGCCCGGTGTGGTGTCCAGGGTGCGGCTGAGCTGGCGCGGCGCCCCGTCGCGGACGAGGACGTAGCGGACCGCGTAGCCGCCGAGCTGGTCGGCCTGGTCGGCGCCGGAGCCCGCGAGGAGGCGGGCGACGATGCGGTCGAGGCGGGCGTCCGTGCCGTCCTTCGCGGCGAGTTCGCCGTCGCCGAGCCGTGCGCCGGAGCCGCGGACCAGCATGTAGGCGACCTCGGCCGGGGACTCGCTGTCCAGGACGAGCGTGCGGGCCTGGTCCTGGGTGCGGCTCTCCTCGGCGACGAACGCGGGCACCTGCACGGGGTCGCGGCGCTCCAGCGGGCCGTCGGCGCCGCGGATCATCCACCCGGCGGCGGCGAGCAGCGGCCCCGCGGCCGTGGCGAACGCGATGAGCGCGGCCACCGGCTGGCGCCAGCCGAAGCTCTGCTCGGCGACACGCGCGCGTGCCCCGTCGGCGCCGAGCGCGGCGGCGGCGAGCAGCGCGATGCCGTACGCGAGCGTGGCGGGTCCTGCCCACGCCGAGCCGTTCGAGAGCGCGGCGAAGACCAGCGCGACCAGGGCGACGGCCCAGGCGGCGCGGACGGCCAGCTGCCGCTCGCCCCGCAGCAGGGCGGCGAGCGCGGCCAGGACGACGCCGATGAGCAGCAGGCCGTGCACGGTGCCGGGGCCGCCGGGGCTGCCGCCGAGCAGGTCGAGCGCGGACGCGGCCCCCGTGCCGTACGAGAGACCGGCCTCCTTGAAGAAGCCGGTCGGCAGCAGCGTGAGGGACCACGGCGCGAGGGCGAGCAGCGGTGTGCCGACGGCGGCGAGGAAGCGCGGGCCGTACGCGACGAGGTCGGCGCGGCGCAGCACGAGCACCAGGAGGCCGATGATGACGGCGATGGGCCACACGACGGGCGTGAAGGCCGTGGCGACGGTCAGCAGCAGCGCGTACGCCCACGTGGCACGCCAGCTGCCGCGGCCGCCGTCCTGGGACGTGAGCCCGGCGGCCGAGGCTCCCGCGCGCGCGATGAGCGGCAGCAGGACGGCGAGCACGGCGGTGCCGACGCGCCCGCCCGCGAGCGCGCCGGTGGTGGCGGGCAGGAAGGCGTACGCGACGGACGCCCACGCGCGCAGCAGCCGGGAGGTGACCAGGGGCCTGGACGCGAAGTAGGCGGTGATCCCCGCGAGCGGCACCGAGCCGATCAGGAGGATGGTGACGGCGAGCCCGGTGGAGCCGAACAGGAGGGTCGCGAAGCCGCCCAGGAGGGCCAGGTACGGGGGTGCCGCGGCCGAGCCGCCGATGCCCACGGGGTGCCACGCGTCCGCGTACCGCGACCACAGGGCCGAGGCGTCGGCGGGCGCGGGCAGGAGCGCGCCGCCCGCGAGCGCGCCGCCGCCGAGCAGCGACCGGCACGCCACGAGCGACACGAAGAGCAGGACTACGAAGAGCAGGGGGCCGGGCTTGCGGGCGACACGCTTGAGGCGGGCGAACTGCTCGATCTCCAGGAAGTCCGCGTCGTCGCCGCCGGGTCCCGACTCCACGGCCCCGTGCCGTCCGGCGGCGGAGACCTCGGGGTCGGTGCCGCCGCCGAGCTGGCCGGCGACCTGCTCGACGGTGGCGCGCACCGTGGCGCCGGGCGGCGGGAACAGGGGGCGCATCTCGCCGCCGCTGAGCTGTGGCTTGCCGCGGCTCTTGCGGGCGCCGAGGATCCGCTCGGGCCGCAGCAGCGTGCCGAAGAGCCCGGCGACCTCGTCGAGGGCCTGGCCGGGGGCCTTGCCCAGGAGCAGGCCGAGCGTGCGCAGCAGGGTGCCGACGACGAGCCGCACCAGGACCCAGGGCAGCACGGCGGTGCGGGAGTTGGCGAGGAGGGTGTAGACCGCGCCGGCCTTGTCGACGCGGTGCGGCGAGGTCGCCGTACGGCCCGCGCAGTCGACGGTGCGGCGCTCGCGCGACGCGGCCTCCGCGTGCCGCACGACGGCGTCGGGGGCGACCAGGACGCGGTGTCCCGCCGCGTGGGCGCGCCAGCACAGGTCGACGTCGTCGCGCATGAGGGGCAGCCTGCGGTCGAACCCGCCGAGCCGCTCGAAGACCTCACGGCGGATCAGCATGCCCGCGGTGGACACGGAGAGCACGGGCCGTACGTGGTCGTGCTGGCCCTGGTCCTGTTCGCGCCGGTCGAGGCCGGTCCAGCGGCGGCCCGAGTGGGCGATGGAGACGCCCACTTCGAGGAGCTGTCTGCGGTCGTACCAACCGCGGAGCTTGGGGCCGACGACCGCGACCTCCTGGCCCGCCTCGCGCTCCGTCTCGACGGCGCGCAGCAGTTCGGCGAGGGCGCCGGGCTCGGGCGCGCAGTCGTCGTGCAGGAGCCACAGCCACTGCTCGGGCTCGCCGTGCGGCAGGTCGGGGAGGTCGTAGGCGTCGTCGCGCCAGCTGCGGCTCACCGGGTCCCAGCCGCTGGGGCGCTTCAGATACGGCAGGTCCTCCGGGGTGAGGACGGGGGCCGTGCGGACGGCCTCGCCGACGGCGGTGCCGAAGCCGGAGCGGCGGGCCAGGTGCAGCACGCGGTCGTCGCCGAGGGCCTCGGTGACCAGGCGCGCGGAGTCGTCCGCGCTGCCGGTGTCGGCCGCGATCGCGTTCTGCACGGGCCGGTCCTGGCCGAGCAGTCCCGCGAGCGCGTCGGGCAGCCAGCGGGCGCCGTCGTGGGAGACGAGCACCGCGGTCACGACGTGCCGGGGGAACTCGGGCGGGCTCGCCGGATCGAACCCGGCCGCGCGGGACGGGTCGAACCCGGCGGCGGCACCGTCGGGGGCTGCGGGGTGGCTGTGCACGGACATCGAGGTACGGGCCCCGGTTCGCTGGACTGCGGTGGACGCCCGTGCCCTGTGGGGGCTCCGTGGCGTCTCGGACGGGGCCCCACACTAACGGCTGGCGACGCAACGCCCCGCCGCCTGTGGACAACTGAAGGAGTGCCTGGCCGGTATGGATCGGGAGGGCGCACGACGGCGCCGCGCGCCCCCGGAAACGCCGGACGGGCCGGTCCCTGCGCGTCGCAGGAATCGGCCCGTCCGGTAAGCGGGGTCGAGCGGGGTCGGGGGCGGCCGTGGAACGGGGTGTCAGAGGGCCGCCTCCTTCAGACGGCCGCCTTCTTCAGGCGGCGGCGTTCGCGTTCCGACAGGCCGCCCCAGATGCCGAAGCGCTCGTCATTCGCAAGCGCGTACTCAAGGCATTCCGAGCGGACCTCGCAGGCGAGGCAGACCTTCTTGGCCTCGCGCGTGGAGCCGCCCTTCTCGGGGAAGAAGGACTCGGGGTCGGTCTGGGCGCACAGTGCGCGCTCCTGCCAGCCGAGTTCGTCGTCCGCGTCTTCGACCAGCAGTTCCTGAACCAGCTCGGTCATATGCGCCCCTCGTCTGTCTTCGCGTCCCCGTGGTGCTGCCGTTACCGATTTCGGCTGAACGACACGAGTGAAATTACAAGTGTGCCGATCCGGGGCAGTCAAGCCGGGATCTGCTATTGAGCCCCTTATTCACTCTGCGGAACCAAGGCTTTGCGGAAAGTGTTCAAATCTACCTAAACCATGACACCCGCCAGCGGCCGTCCGACGGGCGTCGCACCACGTCCCTCAACGACAGGGACGCCGCGACTCCCACTCCCGTTGCAGCGAACTCGCCGAAGCGAACCGGATCACATGCGGTTCGCATGCGGACCACGGGATCGCGACGGCGGCCGAGCACCGGCCGGCGCGCCGGTTCGAGCGCCGGTTGGTGCGGCTTGTGTCCCCGGAAGCGCCGCACAAACCTTTCACCTGAGAGAACAACCGGATGCGGTGAAACATTGTCCACATTCCGGACATCGAGTTGACAGTCGACGTGTAAGCCGCTGTCCTGGTGGGCATGCTCGCGAAATTGGCGCTTTCCGTGACCCGCAACGGCGGGTCTTCCGGTGCTGCCCCCGCGCGCTGTCGCTGTACCTGTGCGTGTGCCTGTTCCAGCTGTTGAGCCACACCGTCTCCAGCCGTTGAACCGCTGAGCCACCGCCGGGCCCCGGTCACCCCGTCCCCCGCCGCGCGCTCCGCACCAGGCCCGCACCCCCACCGCAGTACCTCCGCTTTCTGCCCGCGACACCCCAGCACTCTTACGTTGAGGAACCACCGCACCCCATGAACAGCGACAGCGACCTCCAGATCGCCGGCGACATCCTCGAAGTCCCGCACCTGCTCCAGCCCCCGCGCGAGCACCCCGTCACCGTGGCGGAGTTCGCCGGACTCGCCCGCGCCATCGCCGCCGACCGCGCCCAGTGGGCGCACCTCGTCCAGTACGACGCCACCAGCCGCTGGTACCACCGCCTGCGCACCGCACCCGGATACGAGGTGTGGCTGCTCTCCTGGGTGCCCGGACAGAGCAGCGGACTCCACGACCACGGCCGCTCGTCCGGCGTACTCACCCTCCTGGAGGGCGAGTTGACCGAGCGCACCCGGCGCGGCACCCGCACCCTCGCCGCGGGGGCGCAGCGCGTCTTCGCACCGGGATACGTCCACGAAGTCGTCAACGACTCCCTGGAACCCGCCGTGAGCCTGCACGTCTACCACCCCGGCCTCACCGAGATGCCGATGCACACAGCGCGTTGCGAGGCACACGCGCCGCGGGACCCGGCGCACGACGCACTCACCGCGTAAGGCGCACAACCGGCGCGATCCCGCCGACGTCACGGCCGATCCCCGGACCGCCTGCCGCGATGTCACACCCGCCTGCGATGCTGGGCACATGCGCATTGTGGTTCTGGCCGGCGGCATCGGCGGCGCCCGCTTCCTCCGCGGACTCAAGAAGGCCGCGCCCGACGCGGCGATCACCGTCATCGGCAACACCGGTGACGACATCCACCTGTTCGGCCTGAAGGTCTGCCCCGACCTCGACACGGTGATGTACACACTCGGCGGCGGCATCAACGAGGAACAGGGCTGGGGCCGCGAGGACGAGACCTTCAAGGTGAAGGAGGAGCTGGCGGCCTACGGCGTCGGACCCGAGTGGTTCGGCCTCGGCGACCGCGACTTCGCCACGCACATCGTGCGCACCCAGATGCTCGCCGCCGGCTATCCGCTCAGCGCCGTCACCGAGGCACTGTGCGAGCGCTGGCAGCCCGGCGTGCGGCTCATCCCCATGTCGGACGACCGCGTGGAGACCCACGTGGCCATCACCGTTCCCGGCAGCGAGACCGGCGAGCGCAAGGCCGTGCACTTCCAGGAGTACTGGGTCCGCCTGCGGGCCTCCGTCGAGGCCCACGCGATCGTGCCCGTGGGCGCCGAGCAGGCCAAGCCCGCGCCCGGCGTCCTGGAAGCCATCGCCGAGGCCGACGTCGTCCTCTTCCCGCCGTCCAACCCCGTCGTCAGCGTCGGCACGATCCTCGCCGTGCCCGGCATCCGCGAGGCCATCGCCGAGGCCGGGGTGCCCGTGGTGGGCCTGTCCCCCATCGTCGGGGACGCGCCCGTGCGGGGCATGGCCGACAAGGTGCTCGCCGCCGTGGGCGTCGAGGCGACGGCCGCCGCCGTCGCCGAGCACTACGGCAGCGGACTGCTCGACGGCTGGCTCGTCGACACGGTCGACGCCGCCACCGTCGACCGCGTCGAGGCCGCGGGCATCCGGTGCCGGGCCATCCCGCTGATGATGACCGACCCCGAAGAGGGCACCGCCGCCGCGGCCATGGCCCGCGAGGCGCTCGCCCTCGCCGAGGAGGTCCGCGCGTGAGCGCCCCGGCGGCCGGCGCGCCGGGGAGCGCCCCGTCGTTCCGGGTCTGGGCCGTGCCCGGGCTGCCCGAGGTCCGCCAGGGCGACGACCTGGCGAAGCTGATCGCCGACGCCGAGCCGGGCCTCGCCGACGGGGACGTCGTCCTCGTCACCTCGAAGATCGTCAGCAAGGCCGAGGGGCGCGTCGTCGCCGCCACCGACCGCGAGGCCGCGATCGACGCCGAGACCGTACGCGTCGTGGCGCGGCGCGGCACCCTGCGCATCGTCGAGAACCGCCAGGGACTGGTGATGGCCGCCGCGGGCGTCGACGCGTCCAACACGCCCGCCGGGACCGTCCTGCTCCTGCCCGAGGACCCCGACGCGTCCGCGCGCGCCCTGCGCGAAGGACTGCGCGACGCGCTCGGCGTGGACGTCGGCGTGCTCGTCACCGACACGTTCGGCCGCCCCTGGCGCGCCGGCCTGACGGACGTCGCCATCGGTGCCGCCGGAGTGCGGGTGCTCGACGACCTGCGCGGCGGCGTGGACTCGTACGGGAATCCGCTCCAGGCCACCGTCGTCGCCACCGCCGACGAGCTGGCCGCCGCCGGGGACCTGGTGAAGGGGAAGGCCGCGGGGCTTCCCGTCGCGGTCGTACGGGGACTGCCGCACGCGGTGCGCGGCCCGTCCGGCCCCGGCACCCCCGAGCACCCGGACACCGGCGCGCGGGCCCTGGTGCGCGACGCCCGGGACGACATGTTCCGGCTCGGCACGAGCGAGGCCGTGCGGGAGGCGCTCGCGCTGCGGCGCACCGTGCGGGAGTTCACCGACGAGCCCGTCGACCCCGGGGCCGTGCGGCGCGCCGTCGCCGCCGCCGTGACCGCGCCCGCGCCGCACCACACGACGCCCTGGCGGTTCGTGCTCCTGGAGTCGGCGGAGTCCCGGGTGCGGCTGCTCGACGCCATGCGGGACGCGTGGGTCGCCGACCTGCGCCGCGACGGCAAGTCCGAGGAGTCCGTCGCCCGCCGCGTCCGCCGCGGAGACGTGCTGCGCAACGCGCCGTACCTGGTGGTCCCCTGCCTCGTCATGGACGGCGCGCACAGCTACGGCGACGAGCGGCGGGACGCGGCCGAGCGGGAGATGTTCGTCGTCGCCGCCGGAGCGGGCGTGCAGAACCTGCTGGTGGCCCTCGCCGGGGAGCGGCTCGGCTCCGCGTGGGTGTCCTCGACGATGTTCTGCCGGGATGTCGTACGGGACGTCCTGGGGCTGCCGCCCGCGTGGGAGCCCATGGGGGCCGTCGCGGTGGGGCACCCCGCGGTGGCGCCGAGCCCCCGGGTCGGGCGGGACGCGGAGGAGTTCGTGGTGGTGCGGTAGCCGGCTCTCCCTAGAGGGCCGCGATGTCGAATTTCGGCATCTTGGGCTTGCGCCTCGACGGCGTGCGGCCGCTCAGGAGGATCAGCCGGGCCGCCCGGTGCCGCTGGCCCTCGTAGGGGGCCAGGAGTTCCAGCATGCGGGCGTCGTCGGCGTCGCGCTCGCCCGCCAGGGCGTAGCCGACGATGCCGGGCAGGTGCAGATCGCCGACGGTGACGGCGTCGGGGGCGCCGTTGCTGCGCTGGACCGTCTCGGCCGAGGTCCAGGGGCCGATGCCCGGGACCAGCTCCAGGCGGGCCCTGGCCGCTTCCGGAGGCATCGCCGCCGCCTCCTCCAGGCGGCCCGCCACCCGGGCGGCGCGCAGGATCGCCGAGGCCCGCTTGTCGTCCACGCCCGCCTTGTGCCACTCCCAGGACGGGATGTGGCGCCACGTCGCCGGGTCCGGCATCACGTGCATGCGGGCCTGCGGCGGCGTCGGGCCGGGGGCCGGTTCGCCGAACGCGCGGACCAGCAGGCGCCAGGCGCGGTAGGCCTCGTCCGTGGTGACCTTCTGTTCGAGGATCGACGGGATCAGGGACTCCATCACCAGGCCGGTGCGGGTCAGGCGCAGGCCCTGGCGGCGGCGCTCGGTGTGGGCGACCAGGCGGTGGCGGGCGGTGAAGTCGCCCGGGGCGTCCGCGGCCCCGAGCAGGTCGGGCAGGGTCTCCAGGAGCCAGTCCGCGCCCGGGCCCCAGGCCTCCGCCTCCGCCGCGCCCGCGCGCAGCGCCACGCGCAGGGTCGCCGGGCCCTGCGGGGTCCTGCTCGCCCGCCAGACGGAGCCGTCCGGGGTGGTGCGGAAGGTGGGGTCGGCGGGGCCCCGGCGCAGCGGGCCGAGGACGAGACCCAGGTCAAGGGGGGCCGCGGGGGCCCAGGTGCGGTGCTTGGCCACGGGGGCGGGCCGGGTCCTGGCCGGGGGCACGAAGGTCTCGCCGCCGCGCACGGTGGTGCGGGTGGGGCGCGGGGCGAAACGGGAGGACATCCGTCGAGGGTAGCCCTCGCGGTGCGCCCCGGGCCCGCCCCTTCCCGATCCGGGGGCTGCCGCCCCCGTACCCCCGCCCTTTCGGCGCTCCGCGCCTCGTCCTCAAATGCCGGACGGGCTGCAAGTATCCGCTGCGCGCCGGAGGTCATCCGCGGGCCGCAGACGGGATCCGGTTCGCACCGGCGACCATCCAGCCCGTCCGGCGTTCGAGGACGAGCGCGCCAGCGCGATGAAAGGGCGGGTGGGTGGGAGAAAAGGGCGGCCTACTGGTCCGAGGAGAAGCGGACCGCTCCCGGCGGGAGCGTGGCTTCGCACCAGACCCGCGCGCCGTCCCGCAGTTCGTTGTCCGCGCCGATGCGGGCGCCGTCGCCCACCACCGCTCCGGTGAGGACCGAGCGGGCCCCCACCGACGCGCGGGCGCCGACGAGGGAGTCGGTGATCACGGCACCGGGCTCGATGACCGCGCCGGACAGGATCGTGCTGCCGTACAGCCGGGCGCCCTCGCCGACCACCGCGTGCTCGCCGATCACCGTGCCGCCGGTCAGCTTGGCGTCGGACGCGACCCGGGCGGACGGCAGGACCAGGCGGTCGCCGCAGCGGCCGGGCACCGCGGGCGACGGGGCGCGGCCGAGGACGAGGTCGGCGGAGCCGCGCACGAAGGCCTGCGGGGTGCCGAGGTCCAGCCAGTACGTCGAGTCGACCATGCCCTGGAGGTGCGCGCCGGAGGCGAGCAGCTCGGGGAAGGTCTCGCGCTCGACGGAGACGGGGCGGCCCGCGGGGATGGTGTCGATGACCGAGCGGCGGAACACGTACGCGCCCGCGTTGATCTGGTCGGTGACGATCTCCTCGGGGGTCTGGGGCTTCTCCAGGAAGGCGAGGACCTTGCCCGACTCGTCCGTGGGGACCAGGCCGTACGCGCGCGGGTCGGTGACCCGGGTCAGGTGCAGCGAGACGTCCGCCCGCGTCCGCTCGTGCTCGGCGACCAGGGCGCGGATGTCCAGTCCTGTGAGGATGTCGCCGTTGAAGACCAGGACGGGGTCCTGGGGGCCGGAGCGGAGGCGCGAGGCCACGTTGCGCAGGGCGCCGCCGGTGCCCAGGGGCTCCTCCTCGGTGACGTACTCGATGTGGAGACCGAGCGCCGAGCCGTCGCCGAAGTACGGCTCGAACACCTCCGCCAGGTACGACGTGGCGAGGACGATGTGGTCCACGCCCGCCGCGCGGGCCCTGGCCAGCTGGTGGGTGAGGAACGGGACACCGGCCGCCGGGACCATGGGCTTGGGTGTGTTCACCGTGAGCGGCCGCAACCGGGTGCCCTTGCCGCCGACCAGGAGGATCGCTTCTGTCACCTGTCGTCTCTGCTTCCTGCTGGGGCCGGCCGAACTGTGTTTCGGCCGGCCAGTGTATGCAGACGTGTATGCGGACCGTGCGGTGCGATCGGCCTCAGCGGCCCTGGTAGCGCGCCGACGCGGTGCGGGCCGTGCCGAGCTTGTTGTAGAGGCGCCGGCCCGGGCACTCCGTGGCGAACCCGTCCCGATGGCCGGAGATCACATGCAGCCGGACCCTCGTGCCTTTCCTGTAGAGGTTGCCACCTCCGGACTTCAGGTATGTGGTGCCGCGGGGATTCGCCCCGAACAGGCCGAGCTTCCACGCCGTGAGGCGGGCGACGGCGGTGACCGCGGCCTTCGGCGGGGCGGCACCGGTGTAGGTGCCGAGGACGGCGATGCCCATGCTGTTGGTGTTGAAACCGAGGGTGTGGGCGCCGAGGACCGCCTTCGCCACGCCACCGGCGCGGCCTTCGTAGATGTTTCCGCACTTGTCGACGGCGAAGTTGTAGCCGATGTCGCGCCAGCCACTGCTCTGGACGTGGTAGCGGTAGATACTGCGCAGGACGGAGGGCGCCTGTGAGCAGCGGTAGTTGTTGCCGGTCGCGCTGTGGTGCACGAAGGCGGCCTTGACGGTCTTCGTGTACGCGAAGTTCCGCTCGCGGAGCCGCTCGTCGGCGCCCCAGCCGCGGCGGGTGACGATGCGCGGGCGCGGGCCGACGTAAGGCCTGGCCCCGGGGGTGTCGGGAAGGCCGCGGGCGGCGAGCAGGTCGGCCCGGGTGCGCTCCTTCGTCAGCTCGGGGACGGTCGGGGCGCCGAGCGGGGCGAGGTCGGCGTTCACGGCGGAGGAGGCGGCGGCCTCGGCGGTCAGGGTGTTGGCGCGCGGGGCGTCGGCCGGGGCGCCGCCGGGCGGCGGCTCGGCCCCGGGGTCCACCAGCTCCAGACGCAGCCCGGCGGGCAGGGGGCGCAGGCTGTCGGCCGCCGGGGCCGGGGCGCCCTCTTCACCTTCCGGAGCCCGGCCGACCTCGTCACCTTCCGGAGCCCGGCCGACCTCGTCACCTCCCGGGGCCCGGCCGCCCTCATCGCCTCCCGGGGCCCGGCCGACCTCATCGACCGGCTCACCCGCGCGACCGTCCGGCGTGCGCCCCGCGTCGAGCGCCCGTACGCGCACCTCCACTCCGTCCGAGTCCCCCACCCACAGCGGCGCCGTCGCCCCGCGCACCCGGCCGGAGTCGCGCTCGGCGGTGCCGGGGTCGGCGGCGTGCTCGTGGTTGTGCGTCTCGACGTCCTGCCAGGTGGACCAGACCGTGGTGCCGGTGGCGCGGGTACGGACCTGGACACTGCCGTGCAGTTCGGCGTCCGGGTCGTCCCACACGACGCCGACCAGCGAGAACGGCCGTACGTCACGCCGGTGCAGGCCCTCCGTGCGGGCCGCGCCGCCCGCGCGGTCGGAGCCGAGCGGGGCCAGCGGGAGCGACTGGGTGCTGCCGGGCAGCGCGTCCGCCGCGGGCGGCGCGGCGGCCGTGGCGGCGGCCGTCGAAGGGAGGGCGAGGGGCAGGGTCAGCGCCGCCGCGCAGGTGACACCGATCGAGGAAGCAAGGAATCCACGCATGCAGACGATCGTCCGCATATCGGGTCATATCTGTCCATTGGGGAATTGACGGTCCGTCGGCCAGGAGTCGGCCGAACCGGTGGCCTCAACTGCCCCGCCCGCACGGGCGACACGCGGGTGCCCGCGTACCCTTGCGGCCGTGAACGCCAACGACCGCACCCCTGCCGACCTGCTGCGATCCGCGCTCGCCGCCGACCCGGCGCGCCCGCTCGTCACGTACTACGACGACGCCACGGGCGAGCGCGTGGAATTGTCCGTGGCCACCTTCGCCAATTGGGTGGCCAAGACCGCCAATCTGCTCCAGGGCGACCTGGCCGCCGAGCCGGGCGACCGGCTCGCCCTGCTGCTTCCCGCGCACTGGCAGACGGCCGTGTGGCTGCTCGCCTGTTCCTCGGTGGGCGTCGTCGCGGACGTCGGCGGCGACCCGGCCCGCGCCGACCTCGTCGTCAGCGGCCCCGACACGCTGGAGGCGGCGCGGGCCTGCTCCGGGGAGCGGGTGGCGCTCGCGCTGCGGCCGCTCGGCGGGCGCTTCCCGCAGACCCCGGACGGGTTCGTCGACTACGCGGTGGAGGTGCCGAGCCAGGGCGACCGCTTCGCGCCGTACGCGCCCGTGGACCCGGACGAGCCCGCCCTCGCCGTCGCCGGGGACGAGCTGACCGGGGCCGAGGTGGTGGCGCGGGCCCTGGACGACGCCACGGGGCTGGGGCTCGCGACCGGGGCGCGGCTGCTGTCCGGCCGCCCCTACGACAGCTGGGAGGGGCTGAGCGCCGGCCTGTACGCGCCGCTCGCCTCCGGTGGCTCGGTGGTGCTGTGCCGCCATCTCGACCGGCTCGCGGAGGGCGGCCTGGAGAAGCGGGTGGAGGCGGAGCGGGTCACCTCGACGGCGCGGTAGCCGGGGCGGGCCGCGCCCCGGGCCCCTCACCCGTTCGGCCCACCATCCGCGGGCCCCCCGCCGCCTCGCGGGTCATGGTCGTAGGAGCGCCATGACCCGACGCAGCCACGAGGGGTGGACCCACACGTGACCGACAGCACGTACGGACCGGGCGCGGGGGCGAGTCCGTCGGGGCTCGGTACGCGCCGCCGCAGACGACGCTGGCTGCGGTACGCCGGGGTCGCCACGGCCGTGGTCGTACTGGCGGCGGGCGGGGCCGGCTGGGCCGTGTACCAGAAGCTCGACGGGAACATCACGGAGGACACCGACGCCGCCGCGGAGCTGGCACGCTACGAGAAGGAGCGGCCGACCCCGCTCGTGCACGACGCGCAGAACATCCTCCTGATCGGCTCGGACACCCGCTCGGGACGCGACAACCGCAAGTACGGGCGCGACCTCGGCACCCAGCGCTCGGACACCACGATCCTGCTGCACCTGGCCGCCGACCGGCAGAGCGCCACCGCGGTGTCGCTGCCGCGCGACCTGATGGTGCACATCCCGGGCTGCCGGCGCCCGGACGGCTCCCGGACCCGGGCCCAATTCGCGCAGTTCAACTGGGCGTTCGAGTTCGGCGGCACGGCCTGCACGATCCGTACGGTGGAGAAGCTCACGAACGTCCGCGTCGACCATCACATGGTCGTGGACTTCGCCGGGTTCAAGGACATGGTGGACGCCGTCGACGGTGTGGACGTGTGCCTCGCGGAGCCGGTGGACGACGCCGCCGCGAAGCTGCGGCTGCCCGCGGGACGGCAGACCCTCGACGGCGAGCAGGCCCTCGGTTTCGTACGCGCCCGCAAGTCGCTCGGCAACGGCAGCGACACCGAACGCATGGACCGGCAGCAGGAGTTCCTCGGCGCGCTCGTCAACAAAGTACGCAGCAATGACGTCCTGCTGAATCCGGTGAAGCTCTATCCCGTCCTGGACGCGGCCACGTCGTCGCTCACCACGGACCCGGGACTCGCGAGCCTGCGCGGTTTGTACGAACTGGTGCGCGGGCTGCGTAATATCCCCACAGAACGGGTTCAATTCCTCACGGTGCCGCGCCGCTCGTACACGTACGACCCGAATCGGGACGAGCTGGTGGAGCCCGAGGCCGACGAACTCTTCACCCGTCTCCGCCGGGACGAGCCGGTGCAGGTGACCCGCGCACGGCCGGACGCCGCGAAGGTCTCGACCACCGAGGACACCGCGAACACCTCGAACATCTCGAACACCTCGAACAGCGACGAATCCTCGTACGAGAACGGTGACGACGGCGGGGAGTACGAGGAAGAGGACGACTCCGGACCCTACGAAAACGGCGGAAACGGCGAAGACGGCGGCGAGTGGAGCGACGAGAAGCCGGACGACCCCACGCACACGCCGAGTCCGGCGCCCACGTTCCGGGGCAACACGGCCGCCGGATCCGCCTGTACGTAATCCGAACACCGGGTGGACAGGGCCGCGCGGCCAAGAAATTGGGCGGATTGCCCAGTTGTAGGGGAGTGGAATTTGTCACCGGCGTCGCTGGACGCTGAACTGGGCGGATACTGTGAGCCGATCCGGTGTCCGGCCGATGGGCCGCACACCGTTGGTACGACTGGACCGAGCGCCTTCTTAAGGGGGGTAAGGCGCCGCGTGGCCCTGACGGAGGACGCAAACAACCGTGGACGCGCAAGGCCGTGGGCGGGCAGAGGGCATTGATCCCGCAGATCAGTGGGTGCTCAATCCGCAGACCGGCGACTACGAGCTGCGACTGACCCCTTCCGCAGAGCAGTCAGCACCCCAGACCGGCGTACCGGGCCCGCGCAGGGCGGCGCCGCGGCGCGGAGCCCCGCGCCCCGCGGAGCCACAGCACGGCACGCCGCAGCAGGGCGCGCCGCGCCCGGGCGCCCGCGGCTCCGAGCGGCCGGGAGGCGCCGACCGCCCGGGCGGCAGGGGCGGCGGCCGCGAGCAGGTGCCGGGCCAGCGCAGGCGCCGCGCCGCGCCGGAGGCGGCGGGCAGCCGCCGCAAGGGCAAGGCCAAGAAGAAGAAGTCCACGGGCAAGCGGATACTGGCGTGGACCGGGGGCACGGTCGCCTTCGTGGTCATCGCGGCCGGTGTCGGCGGCTATCTGTACTACCAGCACCTCAACGACAACATCACGTCCGTCTCCGACGACGGCGCGGGCACCGGCGGCTTCAGCAAGGACCGCGCGATCAACATCCTGCTCGTGGGCACGGACGAGCGCAGCGGCGACGGCAACAAGGGCTACGGCGACGAGGGCAGCGTCGGGCACGCGGACACCACGATCCTGCTGCACGTGTCCAAGGACAGGTCCAACGCGACCGCCCTGAGCATCCCCCGGGACCTGATCACCGACATCCCGGACTGCCCCACCGAGCAGGACGACGGCTCCACCAAGACGATCCCGGGCTCGCAGAAGGTCCGCTTCAACGAGAGCCTCGGGCAGAACGAGCGCACGCCCAGCTGTGTCATGCGCACGGTCACGAAGATCACCGGCATAGAGCTGGACCACTTCATGGTGGCCGACTTCAACGCGGTCAAGACGCTGTCCAGCGCGGTCGACGGCGTGGACGTGTGCCTCGCCAAGGACTTCGACGACCCCAAGTCGCATCTGAAGCTGCCCGCGGGCAAGCACTCGATCGAGGGCGAGGAGGCGCTGGCGTTCGTCCGGACCCGCTACACCGTGGGCACCGGCGGTGACCTCAGCCGGATCCAGCTCCAGCAGCAGTTCCTCAGCTCCCTGATGCGCAAGCTGAAGTCGAACGACACCCTGACGAACCCGAAGAAGATGATAAGTCTGGCGGAAGCGGGCACGAAGGCGCTCACCGTCGACTCCAAGATCGCCGACATAATGAAACTCCGTGACCTCGGCATGGAGCTGGGCAAGTTCGACATGAAGAACCTGACCTTCGCGACGACCCCGGTGGTCGACAACCCCGCCGAGAAGAAGCCCGTCACGGTCGTGCTGAACAAGGCCAAGTCCGACGAGCTGTTCTCGATGCTGCGCGAGGACGTGTCCCTGACCGAGGTCAAGAAGAAGGAGAAGAAGGAGAAGGCCGCCGTGGCCGCGCGCCTGAAGGGCCCGCGCGCACAGGCGGGTGACGTCCGCGTCGACGTCTACAACGGCAGCGAGCGGATCGGCGCCGCTCAGGAAACTCTCAGCTGGTTGCAGAACACTGAGGGCGTGACGAAGTCCACCCAGCTCGGCAACGCGGGCAAACAGGCCAAGACGACCGTGGAGTACGGCTCCGGCCAGGCCGCCGAGGCCCGGAAGCTGGCCGACCTCATGGGGCTGCCCGCCGCCGCCCTGAAGCCGGGCAAGAGCGAGAAGAACGCCCAGGGGCTGCCGGCGATCGTGCTGACCCTCGGTGCCGACTTCAAGGGCGCGGGGGTACCCGTGAAGGCGCCGTCGAAGGTGCCGGACGGCGTCCAGAAGGTCGAGGCCGACAAAACCGTGTGTGCCAAGTGACCTGAGGCGGTCGTTTCACGTCTCACAGAACGCCCCGGTGGTTGAAGCGTGACATATCGCGTCGGCTGCCGGGGCGGCGGCAGCTCGCCGCAAGTGGCCGCGGGTGAGCCACACTTGGGAAGCACGGCGGGGAGGTACAGGGGATGGGGCAGAACAGCGTGCGTGGGGAGGGAGTGTCCTCGGGGGCGGACACTCGCGACGCCACGCGTGAGCGGTCCCGCGCGAAAGGCAGCCGCCCGGCGAGCGACACCCGGGACGCGGAGCCGCACGCGCGGGACACGAAGGGCCGGGGGCGGCCGCGCGGCCGAGGGAAAGAGGGCGAGGCGACGCCCCGCGGCGGAGGGAAAGAGGGCGAGGCGACGCCCCGCGGCAGAGGGAAAGAGGGCGAGGCGGCACCTCGCGGCAAAGGGGCCGAAGGCGTCAGCAGCCGGACGCGGCGCACGGCCCCCCGGCGCAAACGGCGGGTGCTCCGCTGGTCGGCGACCGTCCTCGCGGTGCTGATACTCGGCACGGCCGGCGCCGGATACCTGTACTACCAGCACCTCAACAGCAACCTCGAGACGGACGACCTGAACCTGGGCGACCACCGGGCCCCCGCGCCCACGCCCAACGCGGCGGGCCAGACCCCGCTCAACATCCTCCTGATCGGCTCGGACGCGCGGGACTCCAAGGAGAACCGGAAGCTCGGCGGCGCCAAGGACACCTTCGGCGGCCCCCCGCTCGCCGATGTGCAGATGCTGCTCCACCTGTCGGCGGACCGCACCAACATGTCGATGATCAGCATGCCCCGCGACACGCTCCTGACCATCCCCAAGTGCACGGACCCGGACGACGGCAAGGTGTACGAGGAGACCGGGCCGCGCACGATGACGAACGAGTCCCTGGGGCGCGGCGGCCCCGGCTGCACGGTCGCCACCTGGGAGAAGCTGACGAACATCCGTATCGACCACTTCATGATGGTCGACTTCTCCGGCGTGGTGTCGATGGCCGACGCCATCGGCGGCGTCCCCGTGTGCGTGGACAAGAACATCCACTCGCGCACCAGCACGGGCAAGGGCTCCGGCCTGAAGCTGCCCAAGGGCACCTCGAAGATCCAGGGCGAGCAGGCCCTCCAGTGGCTGCGTACGCGCTACGGCTTCGAGGACGGCAGCGACATCGGCCGCGCCAAGGCCCAGCACATGTACATGAACTCGCTGGTCCGCACCCTGCGTGACAACGCGAGCCTGACCAGCCCCAACCGGCTGCGCAAGCTCGCCGAGAACGCGACGAAGGCCCTGAAGGTCGACCCGGGCCTCGGCTCGGTCCTGAAGCTCTACGACCTCGGCAACGAGCTGAAGAAGGTCTCGCCCGAGCGCACCACGATGACCACGATGCCGTTCGAGTACTCGGGTTCACGCGTGGTGCCCAAGCCGGGCGACGCCGAGCAGCTGTTCCGCCTCGTACGCGACGACATCTCCCTGGACGGCAGGGACAAGAGGAAGAAGGCGAAGGAGAAGCCGTCGGACGACCCGGCCGCGCCGGACGCCGACATCGCGGTGCAGATCCAGAACGGCACCCGCACCGCCACCGAGCCGCCGGTCAGCGGCCGGGCGAGCGCGGTCGCGCGGCTGCTCGCGGCCGGAGGCTTCACCAAGGCGGCACCGGACACGGCGACGGCCCTCACCGAGGCCAGGACGGTGGTGCGCTATCCGACGGTCGACCTGGAGGGCGACGCCCAGCGGGTCGCGAAGTCCCTCGGCCTGCCGCTGAGCGCGGCCAAGAAGTCGACCGACGTCTCCGGCGTCACGCTGGTCGTGGGCGCCGACTGGCGCGAGGGCGACAAGCCGGAGAAGGCGAAGAAGCAGAACGACTCGACACCGAAGTCGGCGGACGCGCTCAACGGCTCCGACAAGAAGGCGTGCATGAAGGTGGACCCGAACTTCACCTGGTGAGGCGGAAGTCCGGGTCCGGACGCGGGCTGCGGGGTCAGGCTTCCTGGGGCTTGCGGTCCGTACCGAGGACCGCGGGGCGGCGCGAGGCGATGACCTTCTTGGCGAGCGCACGCGGGCTGGTGAGGAAGCCCCAGCCCCACGACATGTGCATCGTGGCGAGGGCCACCGGGATCTGGAGGCGCGCCTTCAGGGGCAGGCCCTTGCCCGCGGGCACCGACCCGGCGACGATGGCCGCCAGATAGCCGCCGGGGATCACGAAGCCCCACGGCGTCAGGGCGGCGCCCACGACCAGGCCCGCGGCGATGGCGCACACGGCCGTCGGCGGCGCGAGGTAGCGCAGGTTGATGGAGCCCTCGTGGTAGCGGGCGACGACGTGCCGCCAGCGGCCGTAGTCCTTGTACTGCTTGGCGAGGGCCTTCACGCTCGGGCGCGGCCGGTAGGAGACCTTCAGCTCGGGCGAGAACCAGATGAGGCCGCCCGCCTCGCGGATGCGGAAGTTCAGCTCCCAGTCCTGGGCGCGGATGAACTCCTCGTTGTACCCGCCCTGTTGTTCGAGGGCCTCGCGGCGGAAGACGCCCAGATAGACCGTCTCGGCCTGCTGGGCGTCGCCGCCCGTGTGGAAGGCGGCGTTCCCCACGCCGATCTTCGAGGTCATGGCGGCGGCGACGGCGTGCTCCCAGTCGTTCTGCCCCTCGGCGTGCATGATGCCGCCCACGTTCATCGCGCCGGTCTCCTCCAGGAGGCGCACGGCGGTGGTGATGTAGCCGGGGGAGAGCGCGGCGTGGCCGTCCACGCGCACCACGACCGGGTGGCGCGAGGCCTTGATGGCCGCGTTCAGCGCCGCGGGCGTACGTCCCGTGGGGTTCGGGACCGTGTGCACACGGGGGTCCTCGGCGACCAGCTCGGCGGCGATCTCGTCCGTGCGGTCGGTGGAGGGGCCGAGTGCGACGACGACCTCCATCTCACCCGCGTACTCCTGGCGGAGGATCGCGTGGACGGCTTCGCGCAGGTGCCGCTCCTCGTTGAGGACCGGCATGATCACGGAGACGGCGGGAGGCTGACCGTCAGAATTCACGTGCGGAGTTTCCTTCTCGTCTCGCGGCCGGGCTCCCGGGGACGCCCCCGGGAAATGCAGCATCGGGCGTCACGTTACCGCGAACGGGGGACACGGGCGCGCGCCATCCGGGTCGTACCCCGGGCCGCAGATCGTATGGGCCTACGGTTCTGGCGTCCCCCGCTCAAGCAGCGACCGCGGAGGTGTCCTCGCACGTGCCCGCACCGCACCGCTCCCCCGCCCCGCCACCGCGCCGGCCTCACCCGCCGCGGCCGCCGCACCCCCCGGCCCGACCGGTGGCCCGGCGAAGGCGGCGGCCTCGCTGGGCGATGCGGATCACGACGGCGCTGTCCGTCGCGGTGCTGGTTGCCGCCGGGATCGGGCATTCCGTGATCTCCAGCCTGGACACCGGGATCAGGCGCGTCGACGCCTTCAAGGACATGAAGAACCGGCCCGAGGGCAGCCACGGCACGAACGTGCTGCTCGTCGGCACCGACGGGCGCGACAAGATCAGCCGTGCGGAGAAGAAGAAGTACCGGCTCGGCGGCGCGCCCTGCCACTGCACGGACACGATCATGATCGTGCACATCTCGGACGACCGGGAGCGCGCCAGCGTGGTGAGCCTGCCCCGGGACTCGTACGCGGAGCTGCCGCCGCACGTCGACCAGAACTCGCGCAAGCACCACAGGTCGCACCCCGTGAAGATCAACGCGGCGTACGCGGAGGGCGGTCCGAACCTCACCGTCCGCACGGTCGAGCGCATGACGAAGGTGAAGATCGACCACTATATGGAGGTCGACTTCACCAGCTTCATGAAGACGGTCGACGTCGTCGGCGGCGTGGAGATCTGCACCGAGCGCCCCCTGAAGGACTCCAACACGGGTCTCGACCTGTCCGTCGGCACCCATCAGCTCGGTGGCGGCGAGGCACTTCAGTACGTACGCTCCCGGCACGTCGACGGAGCCGCCGACCTCGGGCGGATGCAGCGCCAGCAGCGGTTCCTCGCGGCGCTCATCGCGAAGGTCACGAGCAGCGGCGTGCTGTTGAATCCGGTCAAATTCCGTGACGTCACGCAGACGCTGCTCGGGTCGGTGCGGGCCGACAAGGGCTTCGGTACGGAGGACATGCTGGCGCTCGGCCGGGCCATGCGGGACTTCTCGCCCTCGTCGTCGGAGTTCACGACCGTGCCGCTGGCCCCCAAGGGGCAGCTGGTTCCCGGGGTCGGGTCGACGCTGAGGTGGGATCCGCAGAAGTCCGCGAAGCTGTTCCAGGCGCTGCGCGACGACAAGCCGCTGGCTCCGCACCGGGAGCGGCGGAAGACGGCGCTCGTGCCGGTGTCCCCGGAGCTGATCCGGGTCCAGGTGGACAACGGCACGCGGACGGCCGGGCTCGGGCGCCGCGTGGACTCCGAGCTACGGAAGTCCGGCTTCCGCACCACCGGGGCGCCCGGGTCCGTCCCGCTCGCGCCGGGCGCCAGGGCGCTCGCCCGCACGGTCGTGGCCTACGACCCGCGCTGGGACCGCTCCGCGAAGTCCCTGGCTACGGCGCTGCCCGGGTGCGAGATGCGGCAGGTCAACGGGCAGGGGGCGACGCTGAAGGTGTTGGCCGGGGTGGATTTCCGTGGGGTGCGGGCGGTGCGGGCGCAGGATGCCTATCAGGGCGAGTTCGGCGCCATCACCGGCGACCAGGTCATCTGCCCCTGACGGGGGGCTGGCCCCGGGGCCGCGCTCCGCGCGACGGGGTGGTCCCGGACGGCGGGGCGCTGGGCAGCCCCCGCCCGGGCGTCACGCACCGGCCTGCGGCTGGGGCCTGGCACAGGGGCCGCGCTCCGCGCGGCGGGGTGGTCCCACTCACCCCCCTCAAGGGGGACGGCGTGGCGCTGGGCAGCCCCCGCCCGGCCCCCTCGCACCGCACGGGGCAGGCCCACCGCCCTCCCCCGCCCGGGGTGTCTCACGCGGCGGCTGGAGGGTTCAGGCGAGAGGGCCTGCACCACCCGCAGCGCTCCGCGTCAGGGCCCAGTCCGGCGAAGCTGGGCAGTTTCGGGTGGGCGGGGAAGAAGACGGCACCACCCGCAGCGCTACGCGCCGGGGCCCAGCCCCGCGAAGCTGGGGAGTTTCGGGTGGGCGGGTGGGAGAACGCCCCGCCGCGGCAGCGGTGGGGAAGCGGGGCCGCGCCGAGGGCGGCGGGGCTTCGCGTCAGGCCCCCCGCCCAGGGGGAGGTACCGCTTGCGGCGGGGTCAGTCGTCGAAGCCCTCGCGGGCACGCGCCTCGCGCAGCTCCTTGATGGCCCGGCGCCGCGCCAGACGGTGGGTGCGACGGATCTGCGCCTCCTGGTAGCGCCGCCGGTCCCGGTCGGTCTCGGGCTCCACCGGCGGCACGAGCCGCGGCTTGCCATCGGCGTCGACCGCGGCGAAGACGAGGTAGGCGGAGCCCACCTGCTGCGCGGGCGTGGACTCGTTCCAGCGCTCGGCGAGCACGCGTACGCCGACTTCCATGGAGGTCCGCCCGGTCCAGTTGACCTGGGCCTTCACATGGACGAGGTCGCCGACGCGCACGGGTGAGAGGAAGGCCATCTCGTCCATGGAGGCGGTCACCGCGGGCCCGCCGGAGTGGCGCCCGGCGACGGCGCCCGCCGCGTCGTCCACGAGCTTCATGATCACGCCGCCGTGCACCGAGCCGAGGAGGTTGGTGTCGGCGTGGGTCATGATGTGGCTGAGGGTGGTGCGGGACGCCGAGGTCGGCTTGCCCGGAATCTCCGACTCCGGACCGGTGGCCTGATCTGTCATGCCCTCCACCCTATGTCGGCGGGGGCATCGTGCCGGTTACGGGCGCATTGCCACAGCTCTGCAACAGGCGTGACCCGAAATAACGCCCTCCCTGTGAGGCACGGCGTGCGGCACTGCACACTAAGCCACATGAGCGATTGGCCAGACGCGCGGAACGGCAGCAACGGGGACCGCCACGGGTACGGCAGCGGCAGCGCACAGCCCGAGGGCGCCCGCGTGATGCGCCACGTGCAGCGGCCCGACGGGGTCCCGCGCCAGCCCTCGTACGACGACAACGTGTACGACGACCTCTACCGCGACCAGCGGGCCCAGCCGGGCCAGCAGCACGCCCAGGGCCCGGGCGGCCCGGGCTACGACAGCGGGTACAACACCGGCCAGGTCTACGGCTCGCCGGCCGGCCCCCGCCGTGGCCAGGCGCCGGGCGGCCCGCAGGGACCGGGCGGCCCGCCCGCGCCACCGCGCCCGAAGCCTCCGGTGAACTGGAAGAAGCGGATCACCTGGGGCCTGGTCACCTTCCTCGCCCTGCTGATCGTGGTCTCCGTGAGCACGTACTTCTGGGCGGACTCCAAGCTCAAGCGCGAGGTCGACCTGTCGAAGGTGATCGAGCGGCCCGCGGGCGGCAAGGGCACGAACTACCTGATCGTGGGCTCGGACAGCCGCGCGGGCATGTCCGACGAGGAGAAGAAGAAGCTCCACACCGGCTCGGCCGAGGGCAAGCGGACCGACTCGATGATGATCCTGCACGTCGCGGACGACGGCGGGAACACGATGATCTCGCTGCCGCGCGACTCGAACGTCACGATCCCGTCCTTCAAGGGCGCCGAGTCGGGCAAGCTCTACCCGGGCACCGGCCGCCAGACCAAGCTCAACGCCGCGTACGCCGAGGACGGCCCCGAGCTGCTCGTCCGTACCGTCGAGGCCAACACGGGCCTGCGCATCGACCACTACGCGGAGATCGGCTTCGGCGGCTTCGCGAAGATCGTGGACTCGGTCGGCGGCGTCGAGATGGACATCCCCAAGGCCTTCAAGGACAAGTGGTCGGGCGCCGACTTCGAGGCGGGCAAGCAGAAGCTGAGCGGCCAGGAGGCGCTCGCCTTCGTCCGCACCCGGCACGCCTTCGGCAGCGACCTGGAGCGTACGAAGAACCAGCAGAAGTTCCTCTCGGCCCTGGCCCACCAGGTGGCGACGCCCGGCACCGTCATGAATCCGTTCAAGCTCTACCCCACGATGGGCGCGGGTCTGGACACGCTGATCGTGGACAAGGACATGGGCCTGTTCGACGTGGCGTCGATGTTCTGGGCGATGAAGGGCGTCACGGGCGGCGACGGCAAGTCCATGAACATGCCGATCTCGGGCTCGGTCGGCGGCAACCTCGTCTGGGACAAGGCGAAGGTCAAGCAGCTCGTCGAGCAGCTCAACAACGACGAGACGGTGACCGTGTCGGGCAGCTGACCCGACACCCGAATACCTGCGGGCCCCGCCGTCACGTGACGGCGGGGCCCGCGGCGTTCCGGCGCCCGCATACCCCGAACGCTTCGCCCGCCGCGAAGCCGCGCGCTCCCCGTGCGACGGTGGTGGACCAGCGAGAAAGTGCCCACCGGACCGCGGAGCTGCCATGGCGGACCTGCAGGACGAATTCGACACCACCGCAGAGGCCGGAGAACTCGACCGGCCCCCGGCCGCCGCGCCAGGCGCCGAGGCGGCCGAACCCGAGCCCGCCGCGCGCCTCGACGACGACCTCGGCAAGGCCCGCGACCTGCTGGCCGCGCATCCCGTCGCCGACGGCTACAGCGGGCTTCCCTGGGCCCTGCGCGGCCTTCCGTACTGCGACCTGGAGTCCGGAGACAGCTCTTTGGAGACCGATGTGCCAAGGCTGAGAGCGGGTGGCGTGGGCGCGCAGTTCTGGTCGTTGCACGTGCCCGAGGAGATCGCCGGTGACCGCGCGGTGAGCGCGACCCTCGAACAGCTCGACCTGGTGCGGCAGGTCGTCACCCGCTACGGGGACGACCTGCGGCTCGCCCGGGACGCGTCCGAGGCCGCCGACGCCCGCAACCACGGCCGCGTCGCCACCGTCGTCGGCCCGGCGAGCGCCCGCGCCATCGGCGACTCGCTCGGCGCGCTGCGCTCGCTGCACACGCTCGGCCTGAGCGTCCTCACGCTGGCCGACACGTCGTGGGCGGGCGGGGACGGCCTGAGCGCCTTCGGCGAGGAGGTCGTACGCGAGATGAACCGGCTCGGCGTCCTCGCCGACCTGTCCGGGGCACCGGAGGAGACCGCGCTGCGGGTGCTCTCGGTGTCCAGGGCGCCGGTGCTCTTCACCCGGTCCGGGGCGCGGGCGCTGCGCGAGCACCCCGCGAACCTGAGCGACGACCTCCTCGCCGCCGTGGGCGCGGGCAAGGGCCTGTGCCTGGTGCCGCTCGCGGCCGAGCAGACAGGGACCTCGGTACGGGACGTCGTGAGCCATCTGGAGCACGTACGCCGGGTCGCGGGGCCCGAGTGCGTCGGCATCGCGGGGACGTACGACACCACGGCCGCGCACCCCGAGGAACTCGACGACGCCTCGCGCTTCCCGCGGCTCGTCGCCGAGCTGCTCGGGCAGGGCTGGAGCGACGCCGAGATCGGGGCGCTCACCTGGGGCAACGTACAACGCGTCCTGCGCGGGGCGGACTTCACGGCCCGGGCGGCGCGGGAGCGCAGGGACGCGTCGACGGCGACGATCACCCGGCTCGACGGCTAGCCCGCCCGGCGGCCGCACGGCCTGCTCAGGAGATCCGGCAGAGGCAGAACGGGTGGCCCGCCGGGTCGGCGTACACGCGGAAGTCGCGCTTGCCGCCGTCGTCGTCCAGGTCGAGCGCGCGGGCGCCGAGGGCGAGGACGCGCTCCTGGGCGGCCTCGAGCTGGGCCGTCGTGCGGCCCGCGTCCAGGTCCAGGTGGAGCTGCTGGGCGTTGGCGTCCGAGCGGGGCCACTCGGTCGGCATGAGGTCCGGGACGTACTGGAACGACACCTTGACGCGGCCGTCGGACACGAGGTCGATCCACCGTCCCTCGCCGTCCTCGTCGACGATCTCGCCCCCGATGACGGCGGCGTAGAACTCGGCGAGCCGGCGGGGGTCGGGGCAGTCCAGGACGACGCTGTGGAGCCGGGCGACGGGGGTGGCCATGGGTTCTCCTCCGGTAGTTACTGCTTGAGCGTGTCTACTGGTAACTCACGTAGTGACCCCATGGTGGCTCAGTGGCGGTAACGTCGCAACCATGAACGACAGAGCACCCGCGCCCGGCGGGCTCGCGCTGATCCAGGACCTGGTGAACACGCTGGACATCGGCGCGGGTACCGACGAACTGGACGGTGAAACGGGGCGGGCGCGGTTCGGGCTCGCGCCCGGGGACGTGCCCGCCGCGCGGGAGCTGCGTGAGGCCCTGCGGGCTGTCTGCCTCGCCCACGCCGGGCACGCGCCGCATCAACAGGTGCGCCCGCTCGGCGAACTCCTCGCCGGGGCGGCCCTGTTGGTGCGCGTCTCCCCCGGGGACGGCGCGGCGCGGCTCGTGCCCGCGGACCCCGGGACGCTGGCCTCACGGGTCGCCGTGGCCATCGCGGAGGCCGTGGCGGCGGGCACGTGGGAGCGGCTCAAGGGGTGCGAGTCGGCGACCTGCCACTGGGCGTACTACGACCGCAGCCCGGGCGGGCGGGGGCGCTGGTGCGACATGGGCGTGTGCGGGGCCCGGGCCAAGATGCGCGCCTACCGGGCGCGGCGGGCCGGGCGGCCGCTCTGAGCCCCGCCCTGCTTCGACGGAAGGGCGCGGGCCCTCAGGCCGCGGGCCTGCCCATCGCCCGGTAGGACCAGCCGGCGGCCCGCCAGCTCTCCGGGTCCAGGGCGTTGCGCCCGTCGAGCAGGACCCGGTGTCCCGCCACGGCGCCGAGCGCCTCGGGGTCGAGGTCGCGGAACTCCCGCCACTCCGTGAGGTGCAGGACGACGTCGGCGCCCCGGACGGCGTCCTCGGCGGTGTCGGCGTATCCGAGCGTCGGGAAGAGGCGGCGGGCGTTGTCCATGCCCTTGGGGTCGTAGACGGTGACCTGGCCGCCCTGGAGGTGGATCTGCCCGGCCACGTTCAGGGCGGGCGAGTCGCGTACGTCGTCCGAGTCGGGCTTGAAGGTGGCGCCGAGGACGGCCACTCGCTTGCCGAGGAAGGAGCCGCCGCCGACGGCCTCGCGGGCCAGCTCCACCATGTGCCCGCGGCGGCGCATGTTGATGGAGTCGACCTCGCGCAGGAAGGTGAGGGCCTGGTCGGCGCCCAGCTCGCCGGCGCGCGCCATGAACGCGCGGATGTCCTTGGGCAGGCAGCCGCCGCCGAAGCCGATGCCTGCGCGCAGGAACTTGGCGCCGATGCGGTCGTCGTACCCGAGGGCCTCGGCCAGCTTCACCACGTCGCCGCCCGCGGCCTCGCAGACCTCGGCCATGGCGTTGATGAAGGAGATCTTCGTGGCGAGGAAGGAGTTCGCCGCCGTCTTCACGAGTTCGGCCGTGGGGAAGTCCGTGACGACGAAGGGGGTGCCGTCGGCGACGGGCTTCGCGTACACGTCGCGCAGCAGCTTCTCGGCCCGCTCGCTGTGCACGCCGACCACGATCCGGTCCGGGCGCAGCGTGTCGTTCACGGCGTAGCCCTCGCGCAGGAACTCCGGGTTCCACGCCAGCTCGGCGCCCTCGGGAAGGAGCGCGGACAGGCGCTGCGCCGAGCCGACCGGCACCGTCGACTTGCCGACGACCAGCGCCCCGGGCTTCAGGTGCGGGGCGAGCGAGGAGAAGGCGGCGTCGACGTAGCTCATGTCGCAGGCGTACTCGCCGTGCTTCTGGGGGGTGTTCACGCAGACGAAGTGGACGTCGCCGAACTCCGCGGCCTCGGCGAAGTCCATCGTGAAGCGCAGCCGGCCGCTCGACCCCTCGATCCCGGCGACGTGGCGGCGCAGCAGCTCCTCGAGACCGGGCTCGTACATGGGGACCTCGCCCCGCGTGAGCATCTCGATCTTCTCGGGCACGACGTCGAGCCCGAGGACCTCGAAGCCGAGTTCGGCCATGGCCGCGGCGTGCGTGGCGCCGAGGTAGCCGGTGCCGATCACGGTGATCTTCAGGGCCATGAGGTGCTCCAGAGGTGTACTGACCGGGGTGCGCTGCCCGAGCATAGTCGGGCCCCGGCCGGGCTTGCCCGGGGCTCTCACCGGGCACGATTCCCCCTGTCGTCAAGCTCACGTACCGGTGGCGCGGACGGCACCCTAAACTGCGGGTACCCATCGTGTTACTTAACGGTAATTAGCAAGGGTGACTAGCGTCCACAGCGTCCTTGGAGCGTGAGAGACCTTGGCCGGATCGGCTGACTTCGACCTGTACCGCCCGTCCGAGGAGCACGACATGCTCCGCGACACGATCCGCTCGCTCGCCGAGTCGAAGATCGGGCCGTTCGCCGCCGCCGTGGACGAGGAGGCCCGCTTCCCGCAGGAGGCCCTGGACGCCCTGCGCGCCGCCGACCTGCACGCGGTGCACGTGCCGGAGAGCTATGGCGGCGCGGGTGCCGACGCGCTGGCCACGGTCATCGTGATCGAGGAGGTGGCCCGCGTCTGCGCGTCGTCCTCCCTCATCCCCGCGGTGAACAAGCTGGGCTCGCTGCCCGTGATCCTCTCCGGCTCCGAGGAGCTGAAGAAGAAGTACATGACGCCGCTGGCCAAGGGCGACGGCATGTTCTCGTACTGCCTCTCGGAGCCGGACGCCGGTTCGGACGCGGCGGGCATGAAGACGAAGGCCGTGCGCGACGGCGACTTCTACGTCCTGAACGGCGTGAAGCGCTGGATCACCAACGCGGGCGTCTCCGACTACTACACGGTCATGGCCGTCACCGACCCGGAGAAGCGCTCCAAGGGCATCAGCGCCTTCGTCGTGGAGAAGGGCGACGAGGGCGTCTCCTTCGGCGCCCCGGAGAAGAAGCTCGGCATCAAGGGCTCGCCGACCCGCGAGGTCTACCTCGACAACGTCCGCATCCCCGCCGACCGCATGATCGGCGAGGAGGGCACGGGCTTCGCCACGGCGATGAAGACGCTCGACCACACCCGCATCACCATCGCCGCCCAGGCCCTCGGCATCGCCCAGGGCGCCCTCGACTACGCCAAGGGCTATGTCCAGGAGCGCAAGCAGTTCGGCAAGCCGATCGCCGACTTCCAGGGCGTCCAGTTCATGCTCGCCGACATGGCCATGAAGATCTCCGCGGCCCGCGCCCTGACCTACCAGGCTGCCGCCGCGTCCGAGCGCGGCGACGCCGACCTCACCTACCTCGGCGCCGCGGCCAAGTGCTTCGCCTCCGACATCGCCATGGAGGTCACCACGGACGCCGTCCAGCTCCTCGGCGGCTACGGCTACACCCGTGACTACCCGGTCGAGCGCATGATGCGCGACGCCAAGATCACGCAGATTTATGAAGGCACGAATCAAGTACAGCGGATCGTCATGGCCCGCAACCTGCCGTAGCAGGGATTTCGCAGGTCAGATGGCGTTTTGAGGGGGCGGAGGCAGACTCGGAGCTTGCTGCCTGTTGCGGCCCGATCATGACTGTTTCTGGCCGTCATACTGGGGGAATCCTGGGGAACCAGGGACTCGGGAACGCCCGCTGACCAGCGCAAACAGAACAGCCCCCGGCATCAAGCCGGGGGCTGTTGTCGTACGAGCGTCAGGCAACCTCTGTCGTGTCCGTGGGGTCATCGGCACCGGGCATCAGCATCGTGGCGATGGCCGCCCGTCCACGCTGCTCGGCACCTTCGAAGATGTAGTGGTAGTGCTCCCTGAGTACGTCCGTACTGCTGTGGCCCATCCAGTCGGCCACGTCGTTCTCAGGGACTCCGGCGTACAGGAGCCGGGATCCGTAGTAGTGCCGAAGCGAGTGCGCCTTGCAGTAGGCCACCCCGCCCTTCTCCAGCGCCGCCATCCAGATCTTCGGGTAGAAGTACGACGCGTACAGGTAGCCCGTCCGCGTCACGTTGGGGAAGAGGAGCCGTTCCGGTCCCCATACGCCGTGGTTCTTGATGTGCCGTCGCAGTTCGAAGGCGACGTTGGGCGGGAGAGGCACGATGCGCCCCGGCTCCTCCTCGTCCCGCGCCTTGATGTGCCGACGCTGAAGAGCACTGTTCTTGCCTGACTCGGTCGCGCCGTCCTCGGTGATCTGGAAGTCCACACGCAGCGTCTCGGCCTTGAAGTCGATCTGATCGCGGGCGACCGCCATAGCTTCGCCGAGCCGCAGACCGCACCCCGCCATCAGCCAGAGCAACGCCCGGTAGCGGGGAGGGCAGGCGTCGAGCATCGCCAGGACTTCCCTGGTCGCGAGCCGCCGAGCCTTGCTCTTGTGCTCCCGGATCTCCTTGGCGCGACTGCCAGCACCCTTGACCTTCTTGCACGGGTTCCGGCCGATGATCTCGTTGACGACAGCCCAGTCCAGCATCCCGGCGAAGAACGAGAACCGCTGACGCCGAGTGCGGGCCGCGAGCTTCCGGTCCTGCTCCATCCACAAGAGCCACTGCTCAACGTCGGCCACTTTCACGGACACGATGGAACGCGCCTTAAAGAACGGCTCTATGGTCGTGTTGAGGATGGACCGGTACTGCTTCTTGGTGCTGTTCTCCAGCTTCCTTTGATTGGTCCACTGCTCCCAGACAGCCGTCACCGACTGCTTGCCTAAGCGGTCGTCGAGGTAGGTCCCGGCATCGGGTTCCCGCTCCTTGCGCTTGCGCTGGTCGTCGGCCCGCGTCTTGGTACCGAACGTCTTCTGCCGCTGCCTCCCGTCCGGGTCGTACCAGAACGTCGTCCATTTCCTCGGGTCGTCCTTGGACCGCGCGACCCACGCCCTTGCCACTGAGGCAGCCCCCTCCTGTCAACGATGCGCGGGACCTGCCCTGCGCCGCGCCGGTTGTCCGGCATCCTCAGTCTGCACACTGACCACCCTGTGTTGTCAACACGGGGTGGATCACCCTGTGTGGTACGTTCAGATGCATGGAAGCGCAGGAGACCGGGTTCGAACTCACCCAGCGGCAGGGGGACGCGTGGGTGATCCGTCTGTGGTGGCCCGCAGGGCCCATCACTGGAGGGCCACAGCGGATCACCATTGAGGCTGCGGAAGGCGCCGCCTCCCGTGACGTGGCACGGGGGATCTCGACAACCGTCCTGCGCAGGCTCGACCTGGCGGCAGCCATGAAGGTGGCAGAGAAAGCACCGGAACTTCAGAAGGGCTTGGGGGAAGTCGCAGCGAAGATTGAGCAGGCAGGAAAGGCCGCAGGTTCCGAACTGGCCCGCGCAGGCGTGTCGGAGCGCTACCTGGCCATACTGGCCGCGACCTACAAGACCATGGCGGACGCGGGAGCTCCGGCTCCCGTCCCATGGCTGGCGCGGGTCATCGATCGCCGCCCTGAGACCGTCAAGGATCACCTCAAGCGGGCACGCAGGGAAGGCTACTTGACCACCATCGCCGGGAAGGCGGGCGGGGAACTGACCGACAAGGCGATGAGGGAACTCGAAGCCATCACAGAGTCAGACGCCACCTAGCCCTGACGCCTCATAAAACTCCATATCTCATTGGCCCCCAAGGGAACTTGGGGGCATTTTTGTTAAGGAGTAGAGATGCACGCGAAGCTCATGACAGTCAACGATGTTGCCGATTTCCTGAACAAGCCCACGTCTTGGGTGTACGGGAACTGGCAGCGAGAGCAGATCCCGTTCCGCAAGGTGGGCCAAGCGCTGCGATGCCGCCCGAGCGACCTTGACCGATGGCTGGATGCACAGGGGGCCGAGTGAGGTACCGATTCGCCAAGATGTACCGGCCGGAACACGGCAACCCGACCATCGGGAACCCTGGCCTCCATCTCGAACTCCGCATGTGGCTCTTGGCTCTCGACCGCATGCAGCGCGGAGGCCACGCGCCCCTGGGCTCCGGCGAACTGGAACTGATCCTGGGCAAGGATGATGGCGGCCCCTACAGCCCGAGCCGCTACCGGCAGGCCAGGTGCAACCTGATCAAGGCGGGCCTGCTCGCCCCATCCGCCTCCGCGCGGTGCCTGCTCATCCCGTTCACGGTCGCGTCCATGGACGCCCCGTCGAAGGGGGAGCGGGAAGAGTGCGCCACCCACGGCCACAACGTCCCCTGGGATGGCCGGAGCGGTGACTGGCTGTTCGCGAACCCCGAACGGGCCCGAGCGTGGGAGGCCGAGTGCGACAACATCGCCAGGGGCGGTGGTCCGTTTCCTGCGGGCGGGTGGGCGCGGTCAGTGCGTCTGCGTGCCGAGAGCAGCGTTAACGGATCGGCGCCCTCGGCGGCTTGATACCAAGGAGCGGGGCTACGGCCCTTCTTGTAATAAGGGGGGTTCGCCCCGTGCGGGGCGAGCCTAGGCTGGTTCCAGATAGAAGACGGCTCCCCCTAAGGGGGTAGTCATTAGTAGACATCCAAATCCTCCTCCCCCTCGAAGGGGAGGGCAGTTGATGTTGATACTCGTAAGAACCATCTGCTTTCCCCCTCCTTCAGGGAGGGGCTAACACTCAACCAACATCCCCACCTTCAGGGTGGGGTTGGATCTGCTAGGTAGTCATCTGGCCGGGGGTATATAACCCCCGGCCTCATAAATGATGTACCTGTCCTCTGGTCAACTCTGGGACGGCACTGTGATGCAGGCGACATGGCCGCTCGTCCCGTTGGTTCCTGAGCGGTGAAACCCGTACATCGTGGCGGGAAGGCGCCCCTGCGGTCCTCGTGGAGCCAAGGTCGAGGTATTACCCCACGATGCACAGACTGTGACGACCGCGAAGGGTCTCAGAAACCGTCGTTTGTGAGACGCGTGGGTACGGCTGGGGCTGTGTCCGTTTCACTCCGCCTCGGGCGTCTCAAAACTCGTCTCGAAACAACCTGCTGTGCTCTTTGTTGTGAGACGCCTTTGTGAGACGTTGGCGGCATGACAGTGACTGCGGCCCCAGCCGACCTTGTTGAAGGTCATGACTGCCCGAAGTGCAGCGCACCCACCGGGAGTCCGTGCCGGACCACCAGCGGGAAGGTGGCCACCAGCTACCACACGGGGCGCTTCGCCTTGGTGTCATCTCTGAAGGCTGAACTGGAGATCAAGACGCCAATCGATCGCAGCCCCGGCAAGCCCTGGACCGAGGGCGCACCCGTCTCGATTGGCCAGAGAGCGGAAACGGCCACGGTCATCCGCATCGGCTACGCCCGTTGCTCCACCGTTGGCCAGGAGCTACAGAGTCAGTTGGACGCGTTGGAGCGAGCGAACTGTAGACGGGTCTTCTCGGAGAAGGTCAGTACCCGAGTCAAGGTCCGTCCAGAGCTGGAGAAGGCTCTGTCCCTGTCCCGGGAGATCAAGGGGGCAGCTCCTGATCAGGCCGTGGTTCTGGTGGCGCATGAGATGAAGCGGCTTGCCAGATCGGCCGTGGAGTTGATGACCCTTGCCTCCGCCCTCCAGGCCGAGGGTATCCAGCTAGAGCTACTCTCCGGCCCGCTCCAGGGTCTCTACGACCCGAACGGTGCCGGGGCCATCGTGTTCGCCGTTCTGGCCGTCGGTGCCGAGGTGGAGCGCGAAGGCATCCGGGAGAAGACCCTGGAAGGGCTGGATGCTGCGGCACGCCTTGGCAACCACGGCGGACGGCCCACTGTGATCACAGACGACATGCTTGCCGTCGCCCGTGCCAGGAGGGCCAAGGGGGAGGGTGTCACCGCCATCGCCAAGGCTCTGGGAATATCCAGGGCGACGTTGTACCGACACATCGAGGAGTGACGAGACAGCCGCTGCCTAGCTGTATTGATCACGAGCGTTGTTGACACTGGCCGGGCTTGATCATGGCGAAGGCCCCCGTGTGTGGTGGAGGTGTCGAATCTTCACCGCACGGAGG
>NZ_JBWKJZ010000047.1:0-55762 GCF_056431945.1 Streptomyces sp. NPDC045778 | reverse complement strand
CCACCCGGTACGACAAGACCGCCGAGTCCTACCACGCAGCAGTCACCCTCGCCTCACTCCTGATGTGGGCGTGACATTTGACGACAGAACCTAGGGCCCGGCGTCCCCCACCGCCCGGCGCAGGAACCCCACCAGCTCCGCCGGGCGGTAGCCGAGCGCCAGGCCGCGCTCGGCGGCCATGAGGAGCAGTTGCCCCACGATCCCGGCGCCCCACCCGTCGGTCCCGCCCTCGGAACTCCACTCCCACAGCTTCTCGACACCGAGGTCGGTCATCAGCAGACCGTGCCCGGCCCGGACCTCGGCACACAGCTCGCCGACCGAGTCGAGCAGGGTCGCGCCCCGCCGCTCGCACCTCAGCCCGAAGTACGCCCCGAACGCCTCCACCGTGCAGCCCTGAGGCGGGCTCGCTTTGATCGTGTCGTACAGCGGATCTCCGAACCCGGGCAGCCGCCCCACCGGGCAGTGGATCAGGTCGAAGCGGTGCCACCCGGGTGGCAGCAGCGGCGGGGGGCGGTACGCCGCCAGGCCGAACGCCTCCCGTACCAGCGCAGCCGCTTCGTCCGCCGTCCCCGCCGTCACCGTCACCGCCGGGCGCTCCCCGTCCTCACCGGTGGCGGTCCACAGGCCGGTGAGCTGATCCTGGTGGCACCGGATCGAAAGTCCCATGCGCCCCACCGTCCCACCGGCCACTGACAACGCCCCTCACGGCAGCCGACCCTCCCTGTTCACCTGGCGGACGCGGGCGCGCAGGACCTCACCCGTCGACGCGGGGGCCGTCGACTCCGGTGGGCAGTCCCACTCTCTGCCTCCGCCTACCGGGCGCAGCTGTACGTAACCGCCCTCGTGGCTCATCACCTGGCCGACGCTGCCGTTGCGTACGTCGACCGCGTACTCCCCCGGGTTCACTTCGCCGCCTCGCGCAGCACGGCCACGAGGCGCATCGCCGTGTCCAGGTTGCACCGCCCCAACTCCACCAGCGGGTACGGGGCTTCCGCCGCCATCGTCAGGGGGTCCACCCGCAGCGAGGGCAGCGTAAGCCCGAGCCGGGCCAGCTCCGCCCGCAGCGCGGCCACCGCGTCCTCGGCCGCGCGGCCCCTCTCCTCCGCCGTCATTGCCATGACTACGCCTTTCTACTGAGTGTTCAACGTTCCTCACCCAGGGTGTTCACCCGCGCCTACCCTGAAAAGCGCAGGCCACCCAACAGTCCCCCCGGTGTCCGAGGAGCTACTCGCCGATGACCCGCCCCAAAGACCTCGACCCGTCTTCCAATCCCCGCGCTTTACTGGGCGCCGAACTCCGCCATGCGCGTGAGCGGGCCAGCCTCAGCCAGGAGGCCCTCGGCGCCCCGCTGTTCGTCAGCGGCTCCTTCATCGGCCAACTGGAGGCCGGTACGCGCAGGATGCACCTGGAGTACGCCCGCCACTTCGACGAGACCCTCGGCACGGGCGGCTTCTTCGCCCGTAACTGCCGCGCCCTGGCGAAGTCGAAGTACCCCGACCACTTCGCCGAAGCAGCGGAGGCGGAAGCTGTCGCCACCGCGATCAAGGAGTACGCACCCCTGCTGATCCCCGGGCTGTTGCAGACCCCCGACTACGCCCGCGAAGTATTCCTGGCCTACCAGCCAACTGCGCCGGACGCCGTCATCGACGACCTCGTCTCCGCGAGGATGGCTCGGACAGCAATCCTCGATGATCCAACAACCCCGTTGTTATGGGTGGTGTTTGACGAAGCCGTACTGCGACGAAGTGTCGGCGGACCTGACGTGATGGCACCAGCGCTACGGCACATTGTCCAGCTGGCACGCAAGCGGCGAGTGATCGTGCAGGTGCTGCCGTTCGACGTAGGCGCGCACATGGCGCTGGGCGGCACCCTCAAGTTGATGACGTTCAGCGACGCACCCCCGCTGGCGTTCGTCGATGGCCTGGGCATCGGCCGCCTGGAGGACGACCCGGCCACAGTCGCACGGCACGAACTGACCTACGATTTGGTTGGGGCCAGCGCACAGTCACCCAAGGATTCCCTGGCCCTGATCGAATCAGTGGCAGAGGATTACGAGCATGAGGACCAGCCCTGAGTACGACCTGAGCAAGGCCATCTGGCACAAGTCCACGTACAGCGGCGGGGGCGGCGACGACTGCCTGGAGATAGCCCGCTGGCGCAAGTCCACGTACAGCGCGGGGGACGGCGGCAACTGCCTGGAAGTGGCTGACGGCCACCCGGACGTCGTCCCCGTCCGGGACTCCAAGAACCCCCACGGCCCCCACCTCCTCTTCCATCCCCCAGCCTGGTCCGCTTTCATCGGGTCGTTGAGGCAGGGCGGCTGAAGGAGGAGGCACGGCGTTGACGACCGCGCTCCTGAGCGAGGACCCCGAGCGGCTCGGCGGCTACTGGCTCGCGGCACGGCTCGGTGCGGGCGGCCAGGGCGTCGTCTACGAGGCGTACGACGCCCACGGCACCCGCGTCGCGGTCAAGGCGCTGCACCGGGGCGCGGAACCGTTCGTACGGGAGCGGTTCGGGCGGGAGGCGGACGCGGCCCGGCGGGTCGCGTCGTTCTGCACGGCCCGGGTGCTCGACGCCTCGGCCGGGGGCGAGACCCCGTACATCGTCAGCGAGTTCGTGCCGGGGCCGACGCTCGCGGACGAGGTGCGGGAGCGGGGCCCGCTCGGCGAGGACGCCCTGACGCGCATGGCGGTGGGCGCGGCGACCGCGCTCGTCGCGATCCACGGCGCGGGCGTGGTGCACCGCGACCTGAAGCCGGGCAACGTCCTGCTCGGGCCGGACGGCCCGCGCATCATCGACTTCGGGATCGCCCGCGCCCCGGACACCTCGGTGACGGCCACCGGCAGGATCATGGGGACGTTCGGCTACATGGCGCCCGAGGTGCTGGCGGGCAGGCGGGCGACGGAGGCGTCGGACGTGTTCGCGTGGGCGGCCGTGGTGCTGTACGCGGCGAGCGGCGCGGAGCCCTTCCGGGGGGCGCACATCGGCGAGGTCGTGCACCGGGCGACGACCCTGGACCCGGACCTGTCGGCGGTGCCGGGCCGGATGCGTCCCCTGGTCGCGGCGGCCCTGGCGAAGCGGCCTGAACTGCGGCCCCCCGCGCGGGAGTTGCTTCTGGGCCTGGTCGGGGAGCTGCCGAAGTCCGCCGACCCGCGCAAGGGCCTCCTGGAGGCGGGGGCCCGGCGGGCGGCCGAGGCGGGCGGCCGGCCCGAGGGCGCCACCACGGAGGTCGTGCCACCGCTGGGCGACCGCGCGGAGGACGCGTTCGCCGCGCTCCCGGCCGCGACCCAGCTCGTGGCGCGGCAGGTGCTGCTGCGCCTCGTCGTGCCCGGGGACGCGGCCGACGGCGCCCAGGACACCGTACGGACCGCGAGCCGGGCGGAGCTGTGCGCGGACCGGCCCGAGAGCGAGCGGCGGGCCACGGACGCCGCCGTGGACGCGCTGGCCGCCGCCGGGGCCCTCGTCGTCGAGGCGGACGACCGGTCCGTACGGCCGGTCAGCGCGGCCCTGATACCCGCGTGGCGGCGCTTACGGGAGTGGGTCGCCGACGACCGGGCCGGGCTCACGGTCCACCGGCGCGTCGGCCGGGCGGCGCTGGCCTGGCGGGCGGGCGGGGAGCGCGCCGACGACCTGCTGCGCGGCACGGCGCTCGCGACCGGCCTGGACTGGCTGGCCACGGCTCCCTTCCCGCTCCGCCCGAACCCGCTGGAGCTGCGCTTCCTGACGGCGTCCCGGGACGAGGCCGCGCGCGCCACGCGCCGCAGGCGCCAACTCCTGTCCGGCCTGGCCGCGTTGGCGGCGCTCGTGCTGCTCGCCGGGACGATCGCCTGGTTCCAGGCCCGGGAGAGCGACCGCAACGCCGCGGAGGCGGACCGCCGCCGCGCCGAGGCCACGGCCCGCTCGGTCGCCCAGGCCGCCGACAACCTGCGCGGCGACCAGCCGGACACGGCCCTGCTGCTGGGGCTCGCGTCCTGGCGCATCGCGCGGACCCCGGAGTCACGCTCGGCGCTCAACTCGGCGGCGACGCAGCGCGAGACGGCGGTGATCGCGCCCCCCGCCGTCGTGTCGACCGAGGACAGCGGCCAGGAGGTGCTGCCCGGCGGGCGGGTGATGGTGCAGTACACGACCGGCACCTTCAGCTTGTGGGACCTGACCAAGGGGCGCGCGGGCGCGGCCAAGCCGTACGCCACGCTGAAGGGCGACGCCATGGGCGACGAACTGGGCGAGATCGTCGCCAGCCCGGACGGCCGCCTCCTCCTCGCCCACGGCGGGGGCGAGGACTCCCCCGACCGGATCGTGTCCGTCCGCGACGGCGGGACCCGGGGAAAGCCCCTGCCGCACACGCCCGGCTACGTCCCCGCCGCGCTCTCGAACCACGGCCACGTACTCCTGGAGGAGTTCACCACGGAGCCGGAGCGGAACCCGGACACGAAGTACCGCCTCCTCTCCCCCACGGGCAAGCGGATCGCGGCCTGGTCCCAGCGGAGCAGGCCGGTGCTCTCCCCGGCCGGCACGCACTACGCGACCTGCGGCACCCAGGGCGAGGACCAGGCCCCCATGGTGGTCTGGTCGGTCGGCCCCGGCGGCACCGAGCGGGTCTTCGACTCGGAAGGCGACGGCAGCGGCCCGCTGTGCGGCCGGGGCATCAGCTTCAGCGCGGACGGCCGCCAGGTGGCGGTGCACTCGCCCCTCACCACGACCACCGTCTTCAGGACCGCCACCGGTGAGGAGACGGGTCAGGCGGTCTACGAGGAGCTGGAGAGCGCGTCGCTGAGCGCCGACGGCCGCCATGTCATCGGCACCACCGAGAAGGGCACCCTGGAGATCTGGGCCCTCGACGACGCCGGGACCCCGGTCTTCCGCTTCACCCCCCGCCAGGGCCAGGAGGACGACTTCCGCCAGGCCGCCTACGACCACCGCACCCAACACCTCGTCTACGTCACCACCAGCCCGCTCCAGGTGCACCGGCTCGACGTGCGCGCCGCCCTGTCCACCGGGCCGCTCGGCCCGGACACGGAGGCCGCCGCGGTGTCCGCCGACGGCCGCGTGGGCGTGTTCCGCACGGCCACCCACGAACGGCCGGTGCAGCGACTCGTCGACCTGCGTACGGGGAAGAGGTCCGCCGCCCCCGTCACCCAGCGCCCCGGCCCGGGCGAAGCCGCGGAGAACCGCGAGAGCGGCCTGTCCGCCGACGGCCGCCACCTCGCCTTCACCGACTTCGTGACCCGCGGCGACCGGTACCGCCTCGCGATCAGCCTGTGGGACACCCGCGCGCACAAGGAACTGTTCCGCGCGCCCGTCCCTCAGGACCGCGAGGTCTCCGCCATCACCGTCTCGCCGGACGGCCGCCACCTCGCGTACTTCCACGAGCCCGCGGGGGCACCGGACCCCGAGCCCGGCACGTACGAGGTCTGGGACACCCGCGCCCGCAAGCGCGTCCACACGTACGAGAAGGCCGACATCCACGGCCAGTTCAGCCCGGACGGCCGCCGTCTGATCACCACCCGGGGTGACGTCCTGGACCTGGCGAAGGGCACCACGCGGCGGGCCCGCTTCGGCCGGGGGACCGCGGCGGACCTCGTCTTCTCCCGCGACGGCGGGACCCTCGCCGTCGTACGGGACACGGGCTGGGTCGAGCTGTGGGACGGCGCGGCCACCGGGCGCCGGGCGCGGATGCCCAGCAGCACCGTCCGGGGCGGCACCCACGGCGGCAAGGCGATGGGCGCGCCCGCCGTCTCGCCCGACGGCTCGCTCCTCGCGGCCGTCGTCGACGGCAACGCCCTCCAGCTCTGGGACCTCGACGCCCGCCTCGCCCTCGGGGCGCCGCTGGAACTCATGGGCCGCGACATCGACGCCCTGGCCTTCGACGGCGACGGCGTGCTGCGGGCCCTCACCGGCAACCGCGCCCAGGCCCTCGACCTCACCCCGGAACGCCTGACCGCCGCCGTCTGCCGGAAGGCGGGCCGCGACATCACCCGCGAGGAGTGGCGTACATACGTCCCGGACGCCCCCTACCGGAGCCTGTGCTGAAACGCCCGAGGGCGGCACCCCCTGCCAGAGGCAAGGAGTGCCGCCCTCGGGAAGGACGAGCCTGAACCGTCAGCCGGCTCAGAAGTCCATGTCACCGCCGGGCATGCCGCCCGGAGCGGCCGGGGCGGCCTTCTCCGGCTTGTCGGCGATGACGGCCTCGGTGGTGAGGAACAGCGCGGCGATCGACGCGGCGTTCTGCAGCGCGGAGCGCGTGACCTTCGCCGGGTCGATGATGCCCTCGGCGATCATGTCCACGTACTCGCCGTTCGCGGCGTTCAGGCCGTGACCCGGGGTGAGGTTGCGGACCTTCTCCACGATGACGCCACCCTCGAGCCCGGCGTTCACGGAGATCTGCTTCAGCGGGGCCTCGAGCGCGAGCTTGACGGCGGCGGCGCCAGTGGCCTCGTCGCCCTCCAGCTCCAGCTTCTCGAACACCGAGGAGGCCTGGAGCAGGGCCACGCCACCACCGGCGACGATGCCCTCCTCGACGGCCGCCTTCGCGTTGCGAACGGCGTCCTCGATGCGGTGCTTGCGCTCCTTCAGCTCCACCTCGGTCGCGGCACCGGCCTTGATGACGGCCACGCCGCCCGCGAGCTTCGCCAGGCGCTCCTGGAGCTTCTCGCGGTCGTAGTCCGAGTCGCTGTTCTCGATCTCGGCGCGGATCTGGTTGACCCGGCCCTGGACGGCCTCGGAGTCACCGGCACCGTCGACGATCGTGGTCTCGTCCTTGGTGATGACGACCTTGCGGGCGCGGCCGAGCAGGTCCAGACCGGCGTTCTCCAGCTTGAGGCCGACCTCCTCGGAGATGACCGTGCCGCCCGTGAGGATGGCGATGTCACCGAGCATGGCCTTGCGGCGGTCGCCGAAGCCCGGGGCCTTGACGGCGACGGACTTGAAGGTGCCACGGATCTTGTTGACGACCAGCGTGGACAGGGCCTCGCCCTCGACGTCCTCGGCGATGATCAGCAGCGGCTTGCCCGACTGCATGACCTTCTCCAGGAGCGGAAGGAGGTCCTTCACGTTGGAGATCTTGGAGTTGACGATGAGGATGTACGGGTCCTCGAGCGACGCCTCCATGCGCTCCATGTCGGTCGCGAAGTACGCCGAGATGTAGCCCTTGTCGAAGCGCATGCCCTCGGTCAGCTCAAGCTCCAGACCGAAGGTCTGGGACTCCTCGACCGTGATGACGCCTTCCTTGCCGACCTTGTCCATGGCCTCGGCGATCAGCTCGCCGATCTGGGTGTCGGCGGCGGAGATGGAGGCCGTGGACGCGATCTGCTCCTTGGTCTCGACCTCCTTGGCCTGGTCGAGCAGGGCGCCCGAGACGGCCTCGACGGCCTTCTCGATGCCGCGCTTCAGGGCCATGGGGTTGGCACCCGCGGCCACGTTGCGCAGGCCCTCGCGGACCAGCGCCTGGGCCAGGACGGTCGCGGTCGTCGTGCCGTCACCGGCGACGTCGTCCGTCTTCTTCGCGACCTCCTTGACCAGCTCGGCGCCGATCTTCTCGTACGGGTCCTCGAGCTCGATCTCCTTGGCGATGGACACACCATCGTTGGTGATCGTGGGGGCGCCCCACTTCTTCTCGAGGACGACGTTGCGACCCTTGGGGCCCAGGGTCACCTTGACGGCGTCGGCGAGCTGGTTCATGCCGCGCTCGAGGCCGCGCCGTGCCTCCTCGTCGAACGCGATGATCTTGGCCATGTGAAGTGGTCCTCCCGGACAGGGGTGGAAAAACTCGGACCGCGCCGGCGCCCGCGACGGACGGCCTGCCTGCCTTGTGGTTCCTTGCCCCACCCGGCCTGCGGGCCTCGCCCACCCGGTCCTTCTGTCACTCTCACTCGTAGAGTGCTAACGCCAATGATTAGCACTCGCCCCCTCCGAGTGCAAGGTCGCCCCCACACACTGGGGTCCGGCTTCCTCACTTCCCCTCCTGCCCGGGGGTCCCTGGGAACCCTGGCTGCGCATGCGAGCCCCGGCTGCCGCCCGGGGGCGCGGCCTGTCGGCCCCTCGGGCCTCGCCGCCCGGCTGCCGCCCGGCCGCCCCTCGGGTGCGGCCTTGGTGGCTGGGGGGCTGGGGGGCTGCCGCCTGCTCGTCCCTCGGGCGCGGCCCTGGCCGCTGGGGGCGCTGCCGCCTGCTCGTCCCTCGGGTGCGGCCCTGGCCGCTGGGGGGGCTGGGGGCGCTGCCGCCTGCTCATCCCTCGGGCGCGGCCCTGGCCGCTGGGGGCGCTGCCGCCTGCTCATCCCTCAGGCGCGGCCCTGGCCGCTGAGGGCGCTGCCGCCTGCTCATCCCTCGGGCGCGGCTCGTCGCCCACGACACCGGCGCTGGCGCGCCGGATGCCTCCCACCCACCCGCCCATTGCTCGGCAGTGCACCGCCCGGGCAGGAAAGCGACCACCCGCTCGCGCGTGGAACATCTGCCGCAGAACGGTGGCGCCGCTGCCGCCTGCCCGTCCCTCAGGCGCGGCTCGTCGCCCACGACACCGGCGCTGGCGCGCCGGATGCCTCCCACCCACCCGCCCATTGCTCGGCAGTGCACCGCCCGGGCAGGGAAGCGACTACCTGGCCCCGAACCAGCGCGAAACGCGCGCCGCGCAACCCCAGCCGCTGCCACCCGCCCCCGCCGCCCACAACACCGCCGCTAACGCGCCGGATACCTCCCACCCACCCACCCATTGCTCAGCAGCGCACCGCCCGGGCAGGCAAGCGCCCATCCGCTCGCGCGTGAAACATCCGCCACAGAACAGTGCCGCCGAGGGCGACAGCCCGCGCCGTGAAGCTGCGCCTGGTCATGGGCGGGAGACATCCGCCGTGGTAGCGACGGAGGCGACAGCCCGCGCCGGGGACTCCGTGGTCATGGGCGGGTGGGTGGGAGACATCCGGCGCGGAGCGACGGTGACGGGCGACGACGGCCCGCGGCCGAGGGACGGGGCGCCCGCGCCGGAACCCGGCTGGTCATGGGCCGGCGGTGGGAGACATCCGGCGCGGAGCGACGGTGACGGTGATGGGGGGGGCAACGGCCCGCACCCGAGAGACGGGTAGCCCGCGCCAGGGGCTGCCTGGCCATGGGTGGGCGGGTGGGAAGCATCCGGCGCGGAGCGGCAACGGCCCGCGGCCGAGGGACGGGGCGCCCGCGCCGGAACCCGGCTGGTCATGGGCGGGCGGGTGGCATCCGGGGCGGAGCGGTGACGGCTCGCGGCCAAGGGGCCGGGCGCCCGGCGCCGGAACCCGGCTGGTCATGGGCGGGCGGTGGGAGACATCCGGCGCGGAGCGACGGTGACGGAGGGCCACGGCCCGCACCCGAGAGACGGGCCGCCCGCGCCAGGGACTGCCTGGCCATGGGCGGGCGGGTGGGCGGCATCCGGCCCGGAGCGGTGACGGCTCGCGGCCGAGGGGCGGGGCGTCCGGGCCGGGGGCCCGGTCATGGGCGGGCGGGTGGGCGGCATCCGGCCCGGAGCGGTGACGGCTCGCGGCCGAGGGGCGGGGCGTCCGGTCCGGGGGCCCGGTCATGGGCGGGCGGGAAGCATCCGGCGCGGAGCGGCGGCGGCTCGTGGCCGGGGGGCAGGGGCTGCCTGGTCATGGGCGGGTGGGTGGGGGGCATCCGGCGCGGAGTGGAGGCGGCAGGCCGGGGGCCCGGGCCCGGAGGGGGACGGCGGAAGGCCCGCCTCCCGGTGAGGGAGGCGGGCCCTTGCGTCGCTGGTGGCCGATCGCGCCAAGCCGATCAGACGGCGAGCTTGACCATGTCCGCCTGCGGACCCTTCTGGCCCTGCGAGATCTCGAACTCGACTCGCTGACCTTCTTCCAGGGTGCGGTAGCCGTCCATCTGAATCGCGCTGTAGTGGACGAAAACATCCGCACCACCGTCGACCGCGATGAAGCCGTATCCCTTCTCCGCGTTGAACCACTTGACGGTGCCCTGAGCCATGCCTAACTCCCCTATTACTGGCCCTTGCGCAGGACCGCACTTCGCGGACCCGGGTCAGACCTCACTCCCCATGGGTTGGGGGTGTGCGCCGGAACGCGTCGACCGCGGCTGAATGTATCTGCCCAACTGCCGTCTGCAACAGGTCAATCGGACGAGAATTCTGGGCAGGGCCGATCGCCGATATGCGGAGAATTCACCGGGGTTCAGGGCAAGTCGGGCCAGGCAAAAGCCACGTTCGGCTCAAATAGGCAGGACACTTTGGCTACTTCTTGTCGGCTCCGAGGCCGACTTCATCCGGGCGACTGACGCCGCCGGACACCAATAGCGAAGCTCCATTCCCAACTGTACCGCGATCAACCATGCAGAATTGCCCCCTCCGCTTCTCTCGTGGTGGGGGCAATCGGAGTAACTCTGCGCAGGGACAGGGGTCGTTGTATACGAAAACGCGTGTACGAAGCGGCCCCCGGCGCGGCGGTTCAGCCGCCGGCCACCGCCGGAATGATCGAGACGCCCGCGCCGTCGGGCGTCGCCGTTTCCAGGCCCTGCTCGAAGCGCACGTCGTCGTCGTTGACGTACACGTTCACGAAGCGGCGCAGCTTGCCCTGGTCGTCCAGGACGCGGGCGGCGATGCCGGTGTGGTTCTTCTCCAGGTCGGCGATGACCTCGGCGAGGGTGGCCCCCTCGGCGCTCACCTCGGCCTGCCCACCGGTGTACGTACGGAGGATGGTCGGAATGCGGACGTTGACGCTCATACTCTTCACCTCGGTAGTTCAGACAGGGCGCCCGGTACGGGAGCGCCCCGAAGGGGCGCGGGGAACTGCGTGAACTGCGCGACCAGCCACAGCGAACCCGCTGACGAAATGAGGACCTGTGACTCCACGGCGCTAGCCCGCAAGCCCCGCGGAGCGGAACGCCTCCAGGCTCGGCCGGATCGTCGCGGTCGCCTGGGACGTCGCCGCGACCGCGTCGAGGGTCTTCAGGCCGTCGCCGGTGTTGAGGACCACCGTGGTCAGGGAGGGGTCGATGAGGCCCGCCTCGATCAGCTTGCGCGTGACCCCGACGGTCACGCCGCCCGCGGTCTCCGCGAAGATGCCCTCCGTGCGCGCCAGGAGCTTGATCGCGTCGACGACCTGCTCGTCGGTCACGTCCTCCACCGCGCCGCCCGTGCGCCGGGCGATGTCCAGGACGTACGGGCCGTCGGCCGGGTTGCCGATCGCGAGCGACTTGGCGATGGTGTCCGGCTTCTGGGGGCGCACGACGTCGTGGCCCGCCTTGAAGGCGGCGGAGACCGGCGAGCAGCCCTCCGCCTGGGCGCCGAAGATCTTGTACGGCTTGTCCGCGACGAGGCCCAGCGCGATGAGTTCCTTGAGGCCCTTGTCGATCTTCGTGAGCTGCGACCCCGAGGCGATCGGGATCACGAGCTGGTCCGGCAGTTCCCAGCCGAGCTGCTCGCAGATCTCGTACGCGAGGGTCTTGGAGCCCTCGCCGTAGTACGGCCGCAGGTTCACGTTGACGAAGCCCCAGCCCTCGCCGAGCGGGTCGCCGATCAGCTCGGAGCAGAAGCGGTTCACGTCGTCGTAGTTGCCCTCGATGCCGACAAGCTCGCCGCCGTAGACCGCGGCCATGACGACCTTGCCCTGCTCCAGGTCGTGCGGGATGAACACGCAGGAGCGGAAGCCCGCGCGGGCGGCGGCGGCGCCGACGGCTCCGGCGAGGTTGCCCGTGGAGGAGCAGGACAGGGTGGTGAAGCCGAAGGCGCGCGCGGCCTCCAGGGCCTGCGCGACGACGCGGTCCTTGAAGGAGTGCGTGGGGTTGCCCGAGTCGTCCTTGACGAACAACTTGCCCGGCTCGACGCCCAGTTCACGGGCCAGGTTGTCGGCCTTGACGAGCTTGGTCCAGCCGGGGTTGAGGTTCGGCTTGTCCGCGACGTCGGCGGGGACGGGGAGCAGCGGGGCGTACCGCCAGATGTTGGCCGGGCCGGACTCGATCTTCGCCCGGAGCGCCTCGGGGTCGCCGAGGGGGAGGTCGTACGCGACTTCGAGCGGGCCGAAACACTCGGCGCAGGCGAAGATCGGTCCGAGCGGGAAGACGGTGCCGCACTCGCGGCAGGAGAGACCCGAGGCGGGTCCCAGGTCGACGGCGGCGTCTGCGGGGGACGGGGTGTCGACGGTCTGCACAGCCATGGAGGCGAGGCCCTTTCTCCTCATCTTCCTCGCGGCGCATCTCGCCACGAGACGGAATTGGCACCTTCCCGAGCCGGGAGCCTCGCGGTCGCGCCTGTGGCGCTACGAGACCGGCTGGAGGGTTGCCGGGGCTTCAACGGGCCGTATCCCTCTGCCCCTCTGGATGAGCGGTATTCGATTGTTGTGCGGGGGTGCCGACGGCACCCGTGACGGGCGGTGACCCCCGACATGCGACGGTCACCGGCGTTGTTCAAGACTGTAACCGAAGGCCAGGACAGTTGAGATAGTCGTCCGAACCGCGAGATGGATCACATACGGCCACCAACGGGAGGAACCCGCGTGCTGGAAGAGGTCGAGCGCTGGCTGAGCAGGCGTTCCTGGTCCGTGACCGACCGCCCGCCGGAGCGTCTCAGCGCCGCGAAGCGGGCCTCGGGCACCACGGTGAGCGTCGTGCTGCCCGCCCTCGACGAGGAGCGGACGGTCGGGGAGATCGTCGCGGAGATCCGCCGTGAGCTGGTGGAGAAGGTCCCCCTGGTCGACGAGCTGGTGGTGGTGGACTCCGGCTCGCGGGACCGCACGGCGGAGGTGGCGCGCGCCGCGGGCGCCCGGGTCGTGCGCCGGGACGACGTCCTGCCGCGCCTCCCGGCGGTGCCCGGCAAGGGCGAGGTCCTGTGGCGCTCGCTCCTGGTCACGCACGGTGACGTGGTGGCGTTCGTGGACGCCGACCTGAAGGAGTTCTCGGCGGACTTCGTGACCGGCATCGTGGGGCCGCTGCTCACCGAGCCGGACGTGCACTTCGTGAAGGCGATGTACGACCGCCCGATGACGGTGATCGACGGATCCGGCGGCCCCGGCGACGCGTCGAGCGCCACGGCGGGCCAGGGCGGCCGGGTCACCGAGCTGATGGCGCGGCCCCTGCTCAACATGCACTGGCCGCAGCTCGCGGGCTTCGTCCAGCCCCTCGGCGGCGAGTACGCGGCCCGCAGGTCCCTCCTGGAGCGCCTGCCGTTCCCGGTCGGGTACGGGGTGGAGCTGGGGCTGCTCGTGGACGCGCTGCACACCGTGGGCCTGGACGCGCTCGCGCAGGTCGACGTGGGGGTGCGCAGGCACCGGCACCAGGACGGGCAGGCGCTCGGCCGGATGGCCGCGTCGATCTACCGCACGGCGCAGCTGCGGCTCGCCCGCGGCCATCTCGTACGGCCCGAGCTGACGCAGTTCGTGCGGGGGGCGGGCGGCTTCGAGCCGCGTACGTATGCGGTGGATACGGAGGAGCGGCCGCCGATGGTGGAGGTCGAGGAATACGCGGCGCGCCGCGTGGCCTGAGCGGCCTGCCGGGGCACGGGGGCTGGATTTCGTCCGCGGGCCGTCGGGGGCTGGTCGCGCAGTTCCCCGCGCCCCTTAGGGGCCGTCGAGTCGGCCAAGTGAGGGGGCACTCGTACTGATGCGCGTTTACGGGCATCCCGGGCGGGCTAGGTTCGCCAACATGGTCTCCGTTCACGCCGCCGCCCGGGTCCTCGTCGCGTCCAACCGCGGCCCCGTCTCGTACGCCGTCGGGGACGACGGCGAGCTGACCGCCAAGCGCGGCGGCGGGGGGCTCGTGTCCGGGCTCAGTGCCATCGGTGACGAGGCGGACGCGCTGTGGGTGTGCTCCGCGCTCGGTGACGGCGACCGCGAGGCGGTGCGGCGCGGGATCTCCGAGCCCGGCGTGCGCATGCTCGACATCGACGCGAAGACCCACGCGGCGGCGTACAACGGCATCGCGAACTCGGTGCTGTGGTTCGTGCACCACATGCTGTACCAGACGCCCCTGGAGCCGGAGTTCGGCCCCGAGTTCCGCGCCCAGTGGGCGGCCTACGAGCAGTACAACCAGGCCTTCGCGCGGGCGCTCGCCGACAGCGCGGCGGACGGCGCGGCGGTCCTCGTGCAGGACTACCACCTCGCGCTCGTCCCGGGGATGCTCCGCGAACTCCGCGAGGACCTGCGGATCGGGCACTTCTCGCACACCCCCTGGGCGCCCGTCGACTACTTCCGGATGCTGCCCGACGACGTCGCCGAGCAGCTCCTCCGCGGCATGCTGGGCGCGGACCGGCTCGGCTTCCTCACGGGCCGGTGGGCGGACGCGTTCACGGACTGCTGTGTGCGCCTCGTCGGCGGCACGTCGGGGACGCGCGTCGGGGTGCACGGCCTTGGCGCGGACGCGGACTTCCTGCGGGAGCGGTCGCGGCGCGCGGACGTCGAGGAGCGGCTCGCGGCGCTGCGGGAGCAGGTGGGGCCGGACCGGAAGGTCATCGTCCGGGTGGACCGCACCGAGCTGTCGAAGAACATCGTCCGGGGCCTCAGGGCGTACGAGCTGTTGCTGGAGACGCACCCCGAGTGGCGCGAGCGGGTGGTGCACGTCGCGTTCGCCTACCCCTCGCGGCAGGACCTCGCGGTCTACCGCGACTACACGGCGGAGGTCTCCCGCGTCGCCGACGCCGTCAACGCCCGCTTCGGCACGGACGGCTGGACGCCGGTGGTGCTGCACGTCAAGGACGACTTCGCGCGCTCCCTCGCCGCGTACAGGCTCGCCGACGTGGCCCTGGTCAACCCCATCCGGGACGGCATGAACCTCGTCGCCAAGGAGGTCCCCGTCGTCTCCGACGAGGGCTGCGCGCTCGTCCTGTCCCGGGAGGCGGGGGCGTATGAGGAGCTGGGCGAGGACGCGTTCGCGGTGAACCCGTACGACGTGACGGGCACGGCCGCCGCGCTCCACGAGGCCCTGCTGCTGCCCGCGGCGGAGCGGGCCGAGCGCACCAAGCGCCTGGCCGACGCGGCCACGGCCCTGCCGCCGGCGCGCTGGTTCCTGGACCAGCTCGGAGCGCTGGAAGCGTAGGCGGTCAGGACAGGGCCGCGGTCAGCTCGGCCAGGAGCCCGACCACACCCGCGGGCCCGTCGACCACCAGGTCGGCGCGCGAGGCCAGCTCCGCGACCTCCGCGCTGCCGCTGCACACCAGGAGCCCCCGCACCCCGCCGTCCGCCCGCAGCTTGTCGACCGCGGCGAAGGCGGGCAGGTCCCCGAGGTCGTCCCCGGCGTAGAGGACCGAATCGGCGCCCGTCTCGCGTACGTACTCGGCGAGCGCCACGCCCTTGTCGACGCCGGGCGGCCGCAGCTCAAGGACCATCCGGCCGGGCTCGACGATCAGGCCGTGGCGGGCGGCGAGGTTGCCGAGGGGGCCGCGCAGGGTTTCGAAGGCGGCCTGCGGGTCGTCGGCCCGGCGCGTGTGCACCGCGACGGCCCGCCCCTTCTCCTCGATCCAGGTGCCCCGCCAGGCCCCGATCGCGTCGAGGAAGCCGGGCAGCTCGGCCCGTACGGCGGCGACGCCGGGGTGCGGCTCCGCCGCGTGCACGGTGCCGCTGACGGCGTCCCAGCGCTCCGCGCCGTAGTGCCCGAGCACGACGAGGTGCTCAAGGCCGGGGACGCCCGCGAAGCCGCCGTAGCGGACGGCCACGCCCGCGGGGCGGCCGGTGACGACCGCGACGGAGCGGACCCGCGGGGCGAGCGCGGCGAGCGCGGGCACGGCGTCCGGGTGGGCGCGGGCCCGCTCCGGATCCGGCACGATCGCGGCGAGCGTGCCGTCGAAGTCCAGCGCGATCACGGCGCGTTCGGGCCGGGCCAGGATCGCGGCGAGCCCTTCGCGGCCCGCGGGGGTCAGTGGCTCGTACGGGGAGTGCGTGCGGTCGTCGCCCATGGCCCCGACCCTAGCGTCAGCGCTCGGCGCGGCGTGCGTCGCGTACCCGACGCAGGCGGTTCACGGTGACGGGGTCGTGGGCGAGGGCGCGCTCGTCGTCGAGCAGGGCGTTGAGGAGCTGGTAGTAGCGGACCGGGGCCAGGCCAAGCTCCTCGCGGATGGCGCGCTCCTTGGCGCCCGGGCCGCTCCAGCCCCGCCGCTCCAGGGCGAGCACGGCCCGGGCCCGCGCGGACAGGCCTCCCGCCACGGCGGGGGGCTCCGCCTCAGGAACGTCGTTCATCCCGTCCAGCCTAACGCCGCCCCGGCCCGGGAGTGCCCCGAAGGGGCGCGGGGCTGAGTCGACATGCGGCTCCGCCGCGTGGGCGCGATCAGCCACGACGGACCCGCGGGCCATCGACGGCGAGGCGCCGCAGAACCGGCGGAGCGCTCAGCTCGCGTTCTCCTCCGCCGCCGCCTTGGCGTCGAGCTGGGTCAGGATCGCCTGCGGGTCGCCGTTCGGGTCGACGGCCTTGCCGATGTACTTCTTGATCTGCACGGACACCTGTGCCCAGGAGGTCTTGCCGACCGGGTACAGCTGCGACGTGGGCAGCTCGTCCAGGAAGCCGCCGAGCTTCTTCGCGTCCTTCTTGTCGGCGGCCATCTCCTGGGACGCCGAGGTGGTCACCGGGAGCAGGTCGTACTCGCGCGAGAAGTCCAGGACGTTCTTCTTGGAGTAGGCGAAGTCGAGGAACTGGCGGATCTCCTTGCGGTGGCCGTTCTCCTTGAAGGCCATCATCCAGTCGGCGACGCCCATCGTGGACTGGGCCTTGCCGTTGACGCCGGGCAGGGGGACCATGCCGTACTTCAGGTGCTTCTTGGCGGCCATCTGCATCAGCGTCGGGTGGCCGTTGAGCATGCCGACCTCACCGCGCGTGAACGCGGCGAAGGCCTCGGCGCGGTTGAGCTTGCCGGGCGGCGTCGGCCCGGTCAGGCCCTTGCCGACCAGCTCGTTCTTCAGCCAGGTGAACGTCTTGACGTTCTGCTTGGAGTCGAAGTCGTACGAGCCGACGTTGTCGGTGTAGCCGCCGCCCCCGCTGAGCAGCCACTGGTACGTCTCGGCCTGCGCCTCCTCCGGGCCGAGCGGCAGCGCGTACGGGAACTTCACGCCGCGCGCCTTGAGCTTCTTCGCGGCGGCCTGGAGTTCGCCCCAGCTCTGCGGCGGGGTGACGCCGGCGCTCTTGAAGAGCTTCTCGTTGAAGAACAGCAGACGCGTGGACGCGGCGAACGGCATGCCGTACTGCACGCGGTTGACGATGCCCGCCTTCGCCAGCGGCGCGAGGAAGTCGGCCTGGGTGGGGATGGAGAGCACGTCGTCGGCGCTGTAGAGCTTGTCCTGCGCCGCGTAGTCCGCGTAGGCGCCGATCTGCGCGAGGTCGGGGGCCTCGCCGTCCGCGACCATCTCCTTGACCTTGCGGTCGACGTCCGTCCAGGAGTAGACGCTCACGTCGACCTTGATGCCCGGGTGCGCGTCCTCGAACTTCTCGGACAGCGCCTCCCAGTACTTCTTCGAGCTGTTCGCCGCCGAGTCGCCGTAGTCGGCCGCCACGAGCTTGAGGGTCACATCACCCGATCCGCCCGATTCGCCGCATCCGGCGAGCAGCGCCGCCATGCTCAGTGCGGCCACCGCCGCCGTAAGGCCTGTCCCGCGCCGCTGCACCGCTTTTTCCCACCCTTGCCGAGTCCAACCGGAACGCGAGTCTCCCCCGCGTCAACACACCAGGTCTACACCACCCGAGTATCACTTCTGCAACGGCGGTCACCCATTGCCGGGCCGGTCCCCCTGCTGCTAAGCACTGCTCGGGGCGCCACCCCAAGGGCGCCCGGCACAACTCCCGCACCGGCAAGGAGCCTTGGCACATGTCGCGTACCGCAAATGAGATAGCCACCCAGCCCGACTGCTGGCGGCGGGCCGCCGGGAGCGCCGCGGCCTGCGCGGGCCTGCCGGAGCCGGGCGAGCGGATCGCCGTGACCGGGTGCGGCACCTCGTGGTTCATGGCGCTCGCGTACGCGGCGCTGCGGGAGGCCGCGGGACAGGGCGAGACGGACGCGTTCGCGGCGTCGGAGTTCCCCACCGGGCGGCGCTACGACCGCGTCGTAGCGATCACCCGGTCCGGTACGACCACGGAGGTGCTCGACCTGCTGCGGGCGGTGCGGTCCGGCACGCCGACCCTTGCGCTCACCGCCGACCCGAAGACGCCCGTCATGGACGCCGCCGCCGAGGTGGCCGTCCTGGACTGGGCGGACGAGGAGTCCGTCGTGCAGACCCGGTTCGCCACCACCGCGCTCGCCTTCCTGCGGGCCGGGCTCGGCGCGGTCCCGGGCCTCAAGCCGGTCGCGGAGGCGGCGGCGGACGCCGAGCGCACCGTCGCGGAGCCGCTGCCGGATACGGTTCTCGCGGCGGAGCAGTGGACGTTCCTCGGCCGCGGCTGGACGTACGGGCTCGCCCTGGAGGCGGGCCTGAAGATGCGGGAGGCCGCGGGGGCGTGGACGGAGGCGTACCCGGCCATGGAGTACCGGCACGGGCCGATCTCCATCACCGCGCCAGGCCGCGTGGCGTGGATGTTCGGGGAGCTTCCGGAGGGCCTCGCGGACGACGTGGCCCAGGTCGGCGGCCACCTGGAGGCGCGCGCCGACGTCGACCCCCTCGCCGATCTGGTCCGCGCCCAGCGCCTGGCCGTGCGCCTCGCCGAGGACCGGGGCCAGGACCCCGACCGGCCGCGCAACCTGACCCGGAGCGTCGTGCTCAAGTAGCGCGGCCCCTGACGGGGACGGTCCGCACACTGGACTAGACCTCTTGTGGGGTCACACGCGACACTGTCCCCGTGAGACATGTCATCGCCCTGGACGTGGGCGGCACCGGAATGAAGGCCGCCCTGGTCGGGGCGGACGGCACGCTGCTGCACGAGGCGCGCCGCCCCACCGGGCGTGAGCGCGGCCCGGACGCCGTGGTCGAGTCGATCCTGGACTTCGCCGCCGAGCTGCGCGCCCACGGCGTGGCCCAGCTCGGCGAGCCCGCCGCCGCGGTGGGTGTCGCGGTGCCCGGCATCGTCGACGCCGAGCGCGGCGTCGCCGTGTACGCGGCGAACCTCGGCTGGAGCGACGTACCGCTGCGCGACCTGCTCGCCGAGCGCCTCGGGGGCACCCCCGTGGCGCTCGGCCACGACGTGCGCACCGGCGGCCTCGCCGAGGGCCGTCTCGGCGCGGGCCGGGGCTCGGCGCGCTTCCTCTTCGTGCCGCTCGGCACCGGCATCGCGGGCGCCATCGGCATCGACGGCGTCATCGAGCCCGGCGCGCACGGCTCCGCGGGCGAGATCGGCCACATCGTCGTCCGGCCCGGCGGCCCGCCCTGCGGCTGCGGCCAGCGCGGCTGCCTGGAGCGGCTCGCATCGGCGTCCGCCGTGAGCAAGGCCTGGGCCGAGGCGAGCGGCGACCCGGCGGCGGACGCCGCGGACTGCGCCAAGGCGGTGCGCTCGGGCGACCCGCGCGCGGCCGAGGTGTGGCAGCACGCCGTGGACGCCCTCGCCGACGGCCTGCTCACGGCCCTCACCCTCCTGGACCCCGACACGCTGATCGTCGGCGGCGGCCTCGCGGAGGCCGGGGACACGCTGTTCGGCCCGCTGCGCAAGGCCGTGGCGGACCGCGTGGTGCAGTTCCAGACGCTGCCCGAGATCGTCCCCGCGGCGCTCGGCGACGCCGCCGGCTGCCTCGGCGCGGGCCTGCTCGCCTGGGACCTGCTCACGCCCGAGGGCCCTCGTACCGATACACCGACCACCACCGCGCACGACACCCCCACCGACGCACCCCCGGAGGTATCCACCTGATGGCCACTAGCAAGGTTCTCGCCGGTGCCCGGGTGGTCCTGCCCACCGGGACCGTGGACGGCGGCCGCGTCATCGTGGACGGCACGCGCATCGCAGGGAGCGCTCCCGCGGACGCCGAGACGATCGACCTGACCGGCCACTGGCTGGTCCCCGGCTTCGTGGACATGCACAACCACGGCGGCGGCGGCGCGTCCTTCACCAACGGCACCGTCGAGGACATCCTGCACGGCGTCCACACGCACCGCCTGCACGGCGCCACCACCGTGGTGGCCTCCACGGTCACCGGCGAGACGGACGCCCTCGCGCAGCGCGCCGGCCTGCTCAGCGAGCTGGCCGAGCAGGGCGAGATCGCGGGCATCCACTTCGAGGGCCCGTTCATCTCGCCGTGCCGCAAGGGCGCGCACAGCGAGTCCCTGCTGCGCCACCCGGACCCGGCGGAGGTCCGCAAGCTGCTCGACGCGGCCCGTGGCCAGGCCAAGATGGTCACCCTCGCCACCGAACTGCCCGGCGGCATCGACTCCGTACGCCTGCTCGCCGAGCACGGCGTGATCGCCGCGATCGGCCACACCGACGCGACGTACGAGCAGACGGTGGCGGCCGTCGACGCGGGCGCCACCGTGGCCACGCACCTGTACAACGCGATGCCCGGGCTCGGCCACCGCGCGCCGGGGCCCATCGCCGCGCTCCTGGAGGACGAGCGGGTCACCGTCGAGCTGATCGACGACGGCACGCATCTGCACCCGGCCGCCTTCCAGCTGGCCTACCACCGCGCGGGCGCCGATCGCGTCGCGCTCATCACGGACGCGATGGACGCGGCGGGCTTCGGCGACGGCACCTACCACCTCGGCCCGCTGGAGGTCGTGGTCTCGGACGGCGTCGCGCGGCTCGCCGAGGGCGGGGCCATCGCGGGCTCCACCCTCACCCTGGACCGGGCGTTCCAGCGCGCGGTGACCGTCGACGGGCTGCCCGTCGAGGACGTCGTCACCTCGATCTCCGCGACGCCCGCGAAGGTGCTCGGCCTCTACGACCGGGTGGGCTCCCTGGAGCCCGGCAAGGACGCCGACGTCGTGGTCCTGGACGCCCGGTTCGCGCTCAAGGGCGTGCTGCGCAAGGGCGAGTGGATCATCGACCCCCGATGAGGCGCGCGCGGTCACGCGCGATCCGGCCGCGGCGAGGCGGTTGGCCCCGAGGTCTGGGCCAACCGCCTTCTTTTTGGCATGATCAGGCCCCGAAAGCCGTACTGGCACCGGGGTCTCGGGGGTGAAGCAGTGATCGTCACGGTCACGCTCAACGCCGCCCTCGACCTCACCTATCACGTCCCGTCCCTCACGCCCCACGCCACGCACCGCGTCACCGAGGTGACCGAACGCGCGGGCGGCAAGGGCGTGAACGTGGCGCGGGTGCTCGCCGCGCTCGGCCACACGGTGACGGTGACCGGCTTCGCGGGCGGCGCCACCGAGCGCACCCTGCGCGAGCACCTCACGCGCACCTCCGGCCTCGTGGACGCGCTGCGCCCCGTCGAGGGCCCGACCCGCCGCACCCTCGCCGTCGTCGACGCCCGCACCGGCGACACCACGCAGCTGAACGAGCCGGGGCCGGTCGTGTCGCCCGCCGAGTGGTCCGGATTCCTCACCGCGTACGAGGAGTTGGTGGGCGGCTCCGGCGTCACGGCGGTGGCCCTGTGCGGCAGCCTGCCGCCGGGCGTACCGGTCGGCGCGTACGCGCTGCTCGTGCGCGCGGCACGCGCCGCGCGGGTGCCCGTGCTGCTCGACACCAGCGGCGAGCCGCTGCGCCGCGGCGTCGCCGCCCGCCCCGACCTCGTCAAGCCGAACGCCGAGGAACTCGCCGAACTCACCGGCTCCCACGAGCCGTTCCGCGCCACCCGCGACGCCCGCCGCAGGGGCGCGCACGCCGTCGTCGCCTCGCTCGGCGCCGAAGGCCTGATCGCCGTCACCCCCGAGGGCGCTTGGCGGGCGACGCCGCCCGCCGCCGTGCGCGGCAACCCGACGGGCGCGGGCGACTCCGCGGTCGCGGGCCTGCTCTCCGGGCTCGCGGAGGGCCTGGCCTGGCCGGAGCGGCTCGCCCGCGCGGCGGCCCTGGCGTCGGCGACCGTCGCGGCCCCGGCCGCGGGCGAGTTCGACCGGTCGGTGTACGAGGACGTACTGCCGAAGGTGACGGTGAGCGGCAAGGCCTCCGCCGCGTGACGGGGTTGGGCGACACGGGCCGCGCGCGCCCGGGAATGAGGGCACCATGCCACTGATCACCACCGGCGAACTGATCGGCCGGGCCCGCGCCGAGGGGCGCGGCCTCGCCGCCTTCAACGTCATCACCCTGGAGCACGCGGAGGCCATCGCCCTCGGCGCCGAGCGCGCGGGCCGCGCGGCCGTGCTCCAGATATCCGAGAACGCGGTGCGGTTCCACGGCGGCGACCTCACCCCGCTCGCCCAGGCCGCCGCGGCCGTCGCGCGCGCCTCGGCCGCGCCCCTGTCCCTGCACCTGGACCACGTCACGGACGTGGACCTGCTGCGGGCCGCGCACCCCGAGGGCTTCAGCTCCGTCATGTTCGACGCCTCGAGGCTGCCGTACGCGGAGAACGTGAAGGCCACGGCGGACGCGGTGCGTTGGGGCCACGAGCGGGGCATCTGGGTCGAGGCCGAGCTGGGCCGCGTCGGCGGCAAGGAGGGCGAGGCGCCCCTGGACGCGCACGCGCCCGGCGTGCGCACGGACCCGGACGAGGCCGTCGCGTACGTGGCCGACACCGGCGTCGACGCCCTCGCCGTGGCGGTCGGCTCCAGCCACGCCATGACCGAGCGCACGGCCTCCCTCGACCACGAGTTGATCCGCGCCCTGCGCGCGCGGGTGCCCGTCCCGCTGGTCCTGCACGGGTCGAGCGGGGTGCCCGACGCGGAGATCCGCGCGGCGGTCACCGCGGGCGTGCTGAAGGTGAACGTGGGCACGGCCCTGAACACCGGCTTCACCGGGGCGGTGCGCCGGTTCCTGGCGGCGGACGCCGGGGCCGTGGACCCGCGCAAGTACCTGACCCCGGCCCGGGAAGCGATGGCCGGGGTCGTGGCGCAGTTCCTGCGGGTGGTCGGCTGACGCCGGGGTCAGTCCTTGACGTGGCCCGCCTTCAGCCACATCTGGTCGAGGTTCGCGTCGCACTTGTCGCCCTGCTGACAGGACACGGAGATCGTGTTCGTGCCCTTGTTGAGCTGGACGAAGGCGAACGTTTTCGTCCAGCCCTTGTCCCAGGCGCCTTCCTCCGCGTGCGCGAAGTTGTCCATGTTGAGCTTGCGCTCGGACGCCGTGCCGTTGACGACGAGGGTCGTCTCGGCCGCCTTGCCGGGCACGCCGTAGCCGACGAAGACCGTGTACGCGCCGGCCTTGGGGACGCCGTTGACGGTCCAGGTGACCTGGGCGCCGACCTTGTTGAGCCCGGCCACGTACACACCGCCCGCGGACTTGGCGCCTTCGATGTCGGACGCGGTGGTGGTGCCGCCCTCCAACTTGAGGGCCTTGGCGTCCGTTTCGGGCAGCTCGGCCTTCTTCTCCGGCTTGTCCTTGTCCTTGTCCTTGGACGCGCTGGGGTTCGGGTCGGTGGACTCGCTCTGCCGCTGCGAGGGTCCCGCCTTGTTGTCCCCGTCCCCGTCGTCGTCGCCGGTGAGCATGGCCGCGCCGATGCCGAGCGACACCACGGCGACGACCGCGATCGCGCCGATCAGCAGGCCCTTGGTGTTGGGCCCGCGGCCGCGGCCCGCGGGGGGCGCGGGCGGTGCCTGGCGGATGGGCGCGGTGACGCCGGGCTGCGCCTCGGGCGCCGCGTAGTGCGCGCTGGGCTGGCCGTAGGACTGCTGCTGCGGCGGGTAGCCGTAGCCGCCCTGGGCCGGGGGCTGCTGCTGCGCCTGCTGGCCGTACTGCCGCTCGCCCACCGGGCGCACCTGGTGGTACGAAGACCGGGGCCCGGGGTAGCCGTAACCGCCGCCCCCGGAAGGCGGGGTGGCGCCGGCCGCCTGGCCGTCGGCGTACAGGTAGCCGAACGGGTCGTCGTCGCCCTGTGGCGCGTTCGGCGTCTGCTCGCCGTTGTTGCCGGGCGTCATTCGCAGGTCACTCCCTCGCATCGCGGATGCGGGCGAGCCTACCCGCTCCGGGTGACCGCCCAAGGTGCCGTCGGTATCGATCCAGTTCCGGGTGCGGGGGCTAGCCGGCCCGCCGGTGCTGCTTGGCACGGGAACGTTTCTCGACGTACATCCGCTGGTCGGCGGAGTGCAACACCTCGTCCGCCGACATGCCGCAGTGGGCCCAGCCGATGCCGAAGCTGGCGCCCACGCGCACGGCACGGCCGTCGACCCTGATCGGCGGGATGATGGCGTTCCGCAGGCGCACCGCGAGGTCCTGCGCGTCGGCCCTGCCGAGCCCGTCGGCGAGGACCACGAACTCGTCGCCGCCGAGCCGCGCCACCGTGTCGCCGTCGCGGACGCCGCTGGTCAGACGGCGTGCGACCTCGATGAGGACGGCGTCCCCTGTGTGGTGCCCGAAGCGGTCGTTGATCGACTTGAAGCCGTCGAGGTCGCAGAAGAGGACGGCGAGCCCCTTCGTGCCGTCGTCGGCCTCGGTCTCCTCGGGCGGGGCGACGGTGTGCACGTGGTGGTCGAACTCCCCGTGCGCGCCGTGGTGCGCGCCGGGCGGTGCGGCGTGCCCGTGCGCGGCCGTGTGGCCGGTGCCGCCGCCGTACAGGCCGCTGTGGTCGTACGCCGCGTCGAGCGAGTCGACCGTGCTCGGCCGGCCCGCGTGCGGCCTGCGACAGAGCCGGGCGCTGAGCCGGGCGCGCAGCTCGGCGGAGTTCGGCAGGCCGGTGAGCGAGTCGTGCGAGGCGCGGTGCGCGAGCTGGAGTTCGCGCCGCTTGCGCTCCTCGATGTCCTCGACGTGCGTGAGCAGGAACCGGGGTCCGTCCGCGGCGTCCGCGACGACGGAGTTGCGCAGCGACACCCAGACGTAGGTGCCGTCGCGGCGCCCGAAGCGCAGCTCGGCGCGGCCGCCCTCGGCGGAGGTGCGCAGGAGGGTGCCGATGTCCTCGGGGTGGACCAGGTCGGAGAAGGAGTAGCGGCGCATCGCGGAAGCGGGGCGGCCGAGCAGGCGGCACAGCGCGTCGTTGGTGCGCAGGATGCGGCCGTGCTGGTCACCGCCCATCTCGGCGATGGCCATGCCGCTCGGCGCGTATTCGAAGGCCTGGCGGAAGGACTCCTCGCTGGCCCGCAGCGCCTGCTGCTCGCGCTCCAGGCGGACCAGGGCGCGCTGCATGTTGGCCCGCAGGCGGGCGTTGCTGATGGCGATGGCGGCCTGGAAGGCGTACATCTGGAGGGCTTCGCGGCCCCAGGCGCCGGGCCTGCGGCCGTTGCGCGGGCGGTCGACGGAGATCACGCCGAGCAGTTCGCCGCCGGAGCCGCCGGTCGCGTACATGGGGGCGAAGAGGCGGTCGGAGGGGTGCCACTCGTCCTCGAAGCGGGGCTCGGGGCCCTCGGTGTACCACTGCGGTACGTCGTCCTCGTCGAGGACCCAGCCCTCGGTGTGCGGTATGAAGCGCAGGGCGCCCCAGGCCTCGCCCATGGCGAGGCGGCGGTCCCAGGACTCGCGGGAGCCGACGCGGCCGGTGATGAGCGCCTCGGCGGCGGGGTTGCCCGCGAAGGCGGCGACGACGAGGTCGCCGTCCGGGCGCACGAGGTTGACGCACGCCAGCTCATAGCCCAGGCCGTTCACCACGCCGTCGGCGACGGTCTGCAGCGTGTCCGCGAGGCTGCGGGCCGTGTTCAGCTCCGCCACCACCTGGTGCAGCTGCCGCAGGGTCGCAAGACGGACGTACGGCTCCGACTCGGTCTCCATGCTCGCTCTCCCCGAGACCTCGACAGCAACTCCAGGATCCGCAGCGTCCTCAGTGTCCGTAATCTCTGACTCTTCGTGACTCTTCCGGCTTCGTACGGCGCTGTACCTCTTCGTACTTCTCCGTACGGTGCTGTGCTTCCGTGCCCTCAGCGTCTGTCTGATTGCCACGGTCACTGAATCACAGCGAGCTGCCCACCCGGTACACAGGGTCAACAAAATATGGGTCCTGTGACTCAAGTCACAGATGGGGGTGCCTGGTTGAGACCGGAACATGAGGCTCCGTCGCATGGGTGGGGCGGGGGGTGCCTGGGCGGCGGCCGGGGTGGGGGCCTGCGCGGGGCCTGGGCGGGGCCTGGGCGGGGGCCTGGGCGGGGGCCTGGGCGGGGCCGGGTCCTAGGTCCACGCCCTAGGACCGGTCTCGGCCCCGGGTCCGATGCGCCGCGGGCGCGTCCGGCATTAGCGTCAGTCGTGTGGTTGCCGATCTGACCTTGAACACACAGCCCCCTGCCGCCCCGTCCACCCCTCATCCTGTGGGGGTGAGCAACGACGAGTTCCGCGCCGCCATGTCCCGGCTCGCCGCGGGCGTGGTCCTGGTGACCGCGCGGGAGGCCCCGCTGGACCCGGACGACCCGATGGCGCCGGTCGGCGAGGACGTGGGCATGACGGCCACCGCGTTCCTCTCCGTCTCCCTGGACCCGCCCCTGGTCATGGTCAGCCTGCGCACGGGCTCCCGCATGGACGACCTGCTCACCGAGCAGCCCCTGTGGGCCGTGTCGGTCCTCGCCGAGAGCCAGCGGCACATCGCGGGCCGCTTCGCCATGAAGGGCCGCCTCAGCGACCGGCTGCTCTTCGAGGACATCCCCTACGTACGCGGCCGGGAGAGCGGCGCGCCCCTGGTGGGCGGCGCGCTCACCACCCTGGAGTGCCGCACCGAGAAGACCGTCCCGGCGGGCGACCACACCCTGGTGATCGGCCACGTCCTGACAGCACAGCTCCCGAGCGCGGAGGGCGGCCCCCTGCTCTACTTCCGAGGCCGATACCGCCAACTGGGCTGAGCCCCCCCCCCGACGACGGGGCCGACATCGACAGCTGGGCCGGGAGCGAGGCCAGGGATTACTGCCAGCCCTTGCCGGAGCGGCCCTGTTTGGTTTCGCCGCGCTTCTTCTTCTCGCGCAGTCGCCGTTCGTTGATCCCGCGCGGGATCCGGGTGGCGCGCCGGGGCTTGGGCGGTGGTGCGGTGGCCTCCGCGAGGAGGGAGGCGAGGCGGACGGCCGCCGCTTCCCTGTTGCGCCACTGGGAGCGGTGCTCGCTGGCCCGCACGCTCACGACGCCGTCGACGAGCCGGGGCGCGAGCCGCTCCAGGGCCCGCTGCTTCCACACCTCGGGCAGCGCGTCCGTGCGCGCCAGGTCGAAGCGCAGCTCGACCTGCGAGTCGCTGGTGTTGACGTGCTGGCCGCCGGGCCCCGAGGAGCGCGAGAAACGCCACATCAGCTCGGCCTCCGGCAGGACGACCGAGCCGCGGATGACGTGTTCGCGACCAGACATGTCTCCTATGATCCCGCGTCCGCGCGCCGTACGACACCTGTTTTCCGCCGCCTGGCAAAGAAAGTAAAGAAGCGCGTCCGCATATGGAACCTTGGGTACCCCCCACGGCGTTCATAGGGGTGCCGGTAGCTTCGCCTCCAGAGTGAAGCCCGCACATAGGCGACTAGGGAAGGGACTCCCAACAATGGCTGTAAGCCTGTCCAAGGGCGGCAACGTCTCGCTCACCAAGGAGGCACCGGGCCTGACCGCCGTCACGGTCGGCCTCGGCTGGGACGTCCGCACCACCACGGGCACCGACTTCGACCTGGACGCCTCCGCGATCGCGGTGAACACCCAGGGCAAGGTCTACTCGGACGCCCACTTCGTCTTCTTCAACAACAAGGCGACGCCCGACCAGACCATCGTCCACACCGGTGACAACGTCACGGGCCAGGGCGAGGGCGACGACGAGCAGATCAACGTCAACCTCGCGGGCCTGCCCGCCGACATCGAGAAGATCGTCTTCCCGGTCTCGATCTACGACGCCGAGAACCGCTCGCAGAACTTCGGCCAGGTCCGCAACGCGTTCATCCGCATCGTGAACCAGGCCGGCGGCACCGAGATCGCCCGCTACGACCTGTCGGAGGACGCCGCCACCGAGACCGCCATGGTCTTCGGCGAGCTGTACCGCAACGGCGCGGAGTGGAAGTTCCGCGCCGTCGGCCAGGGCTATGCCTCGGGCCTGGTCGGCATCGCCCAGGACTTCGGCGTCAACGTCTGAGTCCACCGCGACTGACCACGGGCCCCGGCCGGACTCCCTCCGGCCGGGGCCCGCCCCGTGTCCGCCCCAAGGCACGGGCCGCGCGGGGAACTTCGCGGCGCCAGGCGGCGTTGCCAGGACGACGTGCGCACCCTGCGCGCGGCCGACGGGTACGACACGGGCAGAAGCCGAGGTGGCGCCAGATGGCTATGTGGGACCGGATCAAGGACCAGGCCAAGAATTTGCAGCAGACGCAGGGCGGGCGGGCCCCCGGCGGGCACGGCGCGGGTGGCCACGGCGCGCACGGCAGCGGCTCCAAGAGTTCCAAGGCGCAGCTCGTGGGCCTGCTCAAGACCCAGCTCACCTCGCTGAAGTCGGAGCTGAAGAGCGGTGCCTACCGTGACGCGAGCATGGCCATGTGCGCCCTGGTGGCCGCCGCCGACGGCACCGTCGACCCGGCCGAGCGCCAGCACGTCGAATCCCTCATCCTCCAGAACGACGTGTTGCAGAACTTCCCCCCGGACCAGCTGCGCCAGCGTTTCAACAAGCACGTGGACCAGCTGTCCTTCAACTTCCAGCAGGGCAAGGCCGCGGTGATGCAGGAGGTCGCCAAGGCCGCGAAGAAGCCCGCGGAGGCGCGGGCGGTCGTGCAGACCGGCTTCGTCATCGCCGGCGCGGACGGCTATGTGGCCCCGGCCGAGGAGCAGGTCCTGCGCGAGGCGTGCGCGGCGCTCGGCGTCTCCCCCCAGGAGTTCGGCCTCTGACCCCACCCCGCACCCGGGCCGCGGAGGCCCGGGTGCGCCCCGAAGGGGCGCGGGGAACTGCGCGACCGGCCACGACGAGCCCGCAGCCAAACGACGGCAGAACACCGCACCCCAGCGGAGCGCGTCAGCGTTCGTCCGGCTTGCCGTCGCCGTACAGCCAGTCCGACCACACCCGCTTCAGCTCCTCGCGCGCCTCGTCGTCACCCGCGTGCTTCTCGACGTACGTGGTGAAGTCCTCGGTGTCCGCGTTGGCGTGGCGGTACTTCTTCGTCCAGCCCTTGAGGATCTCGTAGAAGGCGTCGTCGCCGACGGTCTCGCGGACCTTCTGGATGACCATGGCGCCCCGGGCGTAGACGGGATCGCCGGAGATGTGCGCGGCGTCCGGCTGCTTGGCGGGCGGGAAGTCCCAGACGTCGGAGTCGTACTCCTCGTCCTCGTCCTCGTAGATCGCGTCGACCCTCTCCTCGACGGTGTCGCCGTCGTTGTCCTCCTCGTACAGCCACTCGGCGTACGTCGCGAGGCCCTCGTTGAGCCACATGTCCTGCCAGCTCTTCGGCGAGACCGAGTCGCCGAACCACTGGTGGGCCAGTTCGTGGACGAGGGTCGTGGTGTCGGCGTACTGGACGGGGAACAGCGGCTTGGTCTGGGTCTCCAGGGCGTAGTCGAGGTCCGCGCGGCCGTCGACGACGGCGCCGGTGGAGGAGAAGGGGTAGTCGCCGAAGTTGTACTCCGCCCAGTCCACGATGTCGGGGATGTCGTCGAGGACCTTCTCGACCTTCTTGCGCTTGGCCTCGGGCAGCGTGTGGTCGACCGCCGTGTAGACGGGGATGCCGCTCTCGGTCACCGCCGTCCTGGTGTCGTACGTGCCGACGACGACCGTCGCCAGATAGCTGGCCATCGGCTCGGCGCTGTGCCAGGCGAAGGTGGTCCGGCCGTTGGCGGTGGTCTCCTTCGTCAACTCGCCGTTGGAGATGGCCTTCAGGCCCTTGGGGACGGTGACCTCTATGTCGTACGAGGCCTTGTCGACCGGGTGGTGGTTGCCCGGGAACCACGCCATCGAGCCCGCGGGCTGGCCCGTGGCGAGCGCGCTGTCCTCGCCCTTCAGCCAGCCCTCCTTGGCGCCGTCCACGTCGGTGACGGTCTGCGGGGCGCCGGAGTAGCGGACGGTGGCCCGGAAGGTCTCGCCCCGGTCGAGGTCGTCGCGGGGGCGCACGGTCAGCTCGCTGCCCGCGCGCTGGAAACGGGCCTCCTTGCCCTCGACGGTCACGGACTCCACGTCCAGGCCCTTGAGGTCGAGGTTGAAGGCGCTGAGCGTCTTGGTGGCGCGGGCCGTGATGTCGGCGGTGCCGGTGAGGTGGCGGGACCCGGGGTCGTAGCCGATCCTCAGGCCGTAATGAGTCACGTCGTAGCCGCCGTTGCCGAGCTTCGGGAAGTACGGGTCGCGGACGCCCGCGGCCCCCGGGGTGCCCCCGACGCCACTGCTCGTGCACGCGGTGAGCGCGGTCGCGAGGGCGGTGGCGCAGAGCAGCGCGAGAGGGGTGCGGCGGGGCCCCTTGGTCAGGGGGGCGGTGGCTCGGTAGATCACCCCGGTGATCCTATGGCCACCGCTCCCGCCCGCCGTGGGGCCCCCGGTGGCGGGGCGGTTCAGCGGCCCAGCGCGGCCACGCCCGCCTTCGCGAACTTCTCGTCCAGGTCGCCGCTGGGCGCGCCCGCGACGCCGATGCCCGCGACGGGGCCGCCCTTCGCGGTGACCGGGGCGCCGCCCGCGAGGAACAGCGTGCCGGGGATGTCCTTGAGGTTCGGCGCCTGCGCGAGACGCTTGGCCAGCTCGGAGGTGGGCGCGTTCCAGGACACGGCGGTGAAGGCCTTGCGCTCGGCCGACTCGGGCGACTGCGGGCCCGCGCCGTCCCCGCGCAGGGTGACGATGGTGTTGCCGTCGCGGTCGACGACGGCGACCGTGACGCGCTGGTTCTCCTTCTTCGCCGCGTCCAGGGTGGCCTGCGCGGCCTTGGTGGCGGCGGCCACGGTGAGGTGCGTGGTCCGCGTCAGGTTGCGGTTGCCCGCGTCGGCGCTGACAGCGGCCTTCGCGGCGGCCTCCGGGGCGTCGGCGCTGGCGGACACGGCACCGAACGTGCCGGCGCCGACCACGCCGAGGACGGCGGCGGCGGTGAGGACGCGGGCACGCGGCGAGAGCTGCTTCATGGGGGAACTCCTTGGGTCGGCCGGCACGATCCGTGCGGCGGTACGGGTCCGCTGGTGGGCCCTGTGCTTCGATCCTGCGGGCGGACCACGGCCCGGCCCGTCGGCGCTCCGGCTGGCGGTCGCGCGCGCTTCGGCCGACCCCCAGGTCAGCCGATCGGTTGACCCCTGCCCCCGCCCAGCGGGCCACAATGAGGGTGTTTGCCCAGTTCACACGGATGACAGGAGGCCCGGGATGCACGGCGGTGACGGCGTCGGGGCCCTCCGCCCCACAGTCGCGGAGCCGGAGGGCCGCCGGCTCGCGGCCGTCATGCACACCGCGTTCTTCCTGCTGCTCGCCGCCTCCCTCACCCGCTTCCTGCTGCGCCACCCCGGCGAGCCCCGCACGCCGTGGATCATCGCGCTCTCGGCCGTACTCGCCCTTCTGTACGTGCTCGGCCCCGCCCTCGGCGCCACGCCGAACCCGAGGCGCCTGCTGTGGCTCGGCGCGGTCGTCGGCGTCTGGGTGGTGCTCGTGGTCCTCGCGCCGAGCTACGCGTGGTGCGCGGTGCCGCTGTTCTACACGGGCCTGCGGACGCTGCCCACGCGCGCGGCCCTCGCCCTCGTCGCCGTCCTCACGGCCCTGGTGGTCGCGGCCCAGCTGCGGCTCGCGGACGGCTTCGACCCGAACCTGGCGTTCGCGCCGCCCGCCGTGGCGGCCGTGGCGACGGCGGTGTTCGTCCACATGCAGCGGCAGACGGCACGGCAGCGCGCCCTCATCGACGACCTGCTGCGCACCCGGCGCGAACTCGCCGCCACCGAGCGGCGCGAGGGCACGCTCGCCGAGCGGCAGCGCCTGTCCATGGAGATCCACGACACGCTGGCCCAGGGCCTGTCCAGCCAGCGGATGCTGCTCCAGGCGGCGGACCGGGTGTGGGACACGGACGCGGCGGCGGCCCGCACCCACGTCCGCACCGCCGAGTCCATCGCCGACCGCGGCCTCGCCGAGGCCCGCCGCCTCGTCCACGACCTGGCCCCGGCGGACCTGGCCGAGGCCGGGCCCGACCCGGCGTACGCGCTCCCCGCGGCGCTGCGGACGCTGGCGGGGCGGGAGTCGGGGGCGGGCCTGACGGTCCGCTTCCACGCCGAGGGCACCCCGGTCCCGCTCGCGGCCCTGGCCCGTTCGGCGCTCTTCAGGATCGCGCAGGGCGCGCTGGCGAACGTACGCGAGCACGCCGGGGCGGCCACGGCCGCGCTGACCCTGACGTACCTCGACGACCAGGTGGTGCTCGACGTGGCGGACGACGGGCGCGGATTCCCGCCGGAGGCACCCGGCGGCAGGGGCGCGCGCGGGCACGGCCTTCCCGCGATCCGCGCGCGGGCGGCGCAGCTGGGCGGGACCCTGACGGTGGAGTCCGCGCCGGGTGAGGGGACGGTGCTCTCGGTGGTGCTTCCGCTGGGGGACCCCACGGCTGAAGGGAGTCACGATGAACGCGGCTGAGGGTTCGGCCCCCGGCTCTCCGGCGGAAGCCGCTCCGGTGCGGCTGCTCGTCTGCGACGACCACGCCGTCGTCCGGGCGGGCCTGCTCGCCCTGCTCGGCAGCGCCCCCGGTGTCGAGGTGGCGGGCGAGGCCGGCTCCGGCGAGGAGGCGGTGGCCCTGGCCGCGAAGCTGCGGCCGGACGTGGTGCTCATGGACCTCCAGCTCGGCCCCGGCATGGACGGCGTGGAGGCCACGCGCCGCATCACGGCGGCGGCCGGGGGCGGGCGACCGCACGTGCTTGTCCTCACCACGTACGACACCGACGCCGACATCACCCGCGCGATCGAGGCGGGCGCCACCGGCTATCTGCTCAAGGCCGAACGGCCCGAGGAACTGTTCTCCGCGATCCGCGCCGCCGCGTGCGGCCGCACCGCGCTCTCGCCGCCGGTCGCCTCCCGCGTGATGGCCCGCATGCGGGAGCCACGCGCCGGGCTCACCCCGCGCGAGCGCGACATCCTGGGCCAGCTCGCCCAGGGCCTCGGCAACCGCGAGATCGCCCGCGCGCTGTTCATCAGCGAGGCCACGGTCAAGACGCACCTGGGGCGCATCTACGACAAGCTCGGCGTGGAGACGCGGGCGGGCGCGGTGGCCGTGGCCAAGGAGCAGCGCCTCCTCTAGCCCTGGGACCGGCGGACCCTCGGGAAACGGGCCAGCAGGGTCCACAGCGCGGGGTTCTCGCCGAGCCCCTCGTGCAGGTCGGTCAAGTCGGCCACCACGTCGTGCAGGAAGTCGCGTGCCTCCCGGCGCAGTTCGGCGTGCGAGAAGGTGAGCGGCGGCTCGCCCGGGTCGAGCCAGTCCGCGTCGATGTCGACCCACCCGAAGCGCCGCTCGAAGAGCATCCGGTCCGTGGACTCGGTGAAGTCCAGCTCGGCGTGCTGGGGCCGCGCGGCCCTGCTGCCCATCGGGTCCTGGTCGAGCCGCTCCACGATGTCGCACAGGGCCCACGCGAAGTCGAGCACGGGAACCCATCCCCAGGCTGTGGACAACTCCCGGTCGGCCTTGGTGTCGGCCAGGTACACGTCCCCGCAGAACAGGTCGTGCCGCAGCGCATGGACGTCCGCCGTGCGGTAGTCCAGCTGGGGCGGGTCGGGGAAGCGGCGGGAGAGGGCGTAGCCGATGTCGAGCACGCCTCGATGGTGCCATGCGCGCCGGCCCCGCCCGGACGCCCCGGCGGCCTCCCCCCGGACGCCCCTGGCCTGCGGGGGCAAACTCCTGGCCGGGGAAATGTGACACCTGGCCGGGGAGATGTCACATTCGCGAGGGGCACAACCGTCGTACCCGTACAGGACCACGACAGAAACGGACCCCGCCCATGGCCCGCGCCACCAGCCCCCGTAGCCGTCCGCACTCCTCCACCGTCACCGTCACCGTCGTCGGCGGCGGCTTCGCCGGCCTCACCGCGGCCATCGCCGCCGCCGAGGGCGGGGCCCGGGTCACCGTGCACGAGGCGCACCACACGCTCGGCGGCCGCGCCCGCACCTCGGAGGGCACGTACCGGACGAGCGAAGGACCGCACGCCCTCTACAACGGCGGCCCCCACTGGACCTGGCTCAAGCAGCGCGACCTGATCGGCGAGCTGGCCCCGCTGCCGCCCCTGGAGGGCACCCGGCTGCGCCTGCGCCACCAGGGCGCGCTGCGCCGCACCCCGCCCCTGGCGATGCTGCGGCTGCTGCGCCGGGCCCCCGAACAGGCGCCCGTCGACGAGGACTTCCTGACCTGGGCCACCCGCGAGGTGGGCGCGGCGGGCGCCCGTGCCGCCGCCCACTACACCGCCGTGGCCCTCTTCCACCACGACCCGGGCTCCCTCTCCGCCCGCTTCGTGCACACCCGGCTGCGCCGCGCCGCCAAGCTGCCCCCGGAGGCGCACTACCCGGTGGGCGGCTGGGGCGCGGTCGTCGACCGGATGGCGGCGCGCGCCTGGAACCTGGGCGTCCGCGTGGAGACCCTGGCCCGCGTCGACGACCTCACGGAGCACGCGCGGCGCGGCCCCGTCATCGTCGCCACCTCGCTCGACGCCGCGCGCCGGCTCCTGAAGGACGACACGCTGACCTGGGAGAGCGGGCGCACCGCCCTCGTGGACGTGGCGCTGCGCACGCGCAGGGGCGATCTGTTCGCCCTCTCGGACCTGGACGGCACGGGCTGGATGGAGCGCTTCACCGCCCAGGACCGCACCCTCGCGCCGGAGGGGGAGCAGCTGATCCAGGGCCAGGTCCCGCTCGCCCCGCACGAGTCGAAGGCGGACGGCGTGGCGCGCGCGGAGGAGCTGCTCGACCTCGGCTTCCGCGACTGGCGCGAGCGCGTGACCTGGCGCCGCTCCGCGGTGGCGAACGGCCGCACGGGCGCCGTCGACCGGCCGGGCACCACCTGGCGCGACCGGCCCGCGGTGGACAGGGGCGACGGCGTGTTCCTGGTGGGCGACCAGGTGGCGGCGCCGGGGCTGCTCAGCGAGGTCTCCTTCAACAGCGCCGTCGAGGCGGTGTCGCTCGCCCTGACGGGCGCGGGCCGGCTGACCTCCACCACGCCCTGGGTTGACCTCAAGTCCGCTTGAGGCTGAAGGGTGGGTGACGGCCAGCCGGTCCACACCTCCAGAGGAGCCCGCCATGCACGCCGTCCGTCTGCACGCCTTCGGCCCCGCCGAGAACCTCACGTACGAGACCGTCGAGGACCCCGTGCCGGGCCCCGGCCAGGTGCGGATCGCCGTCGCGGCGGCCGGGGTGCACCTGCTCGACACCGCGATCCGGGAGGGCGAGCAGGGCCCGCTGCCCCAGCTGCCCGAGCTGCCGACGGTCCCGGGCCGCGAGGTCGCGGGCACCGTCGAGTCCGTCGGCGACGGCGTGGACACCGCCTGGCTCGGCAAGCGCGTCGTCGCCCACATCGGCTTCGCCCCCGGCGGCTACGCCGAGCTGACCGTGACCGAGGCCGCCCGGCTGCACGAGCTGCCCACCGGGCTCGGCTTCCCCGAGGCCGTGGGGCTCATCGGCACGGGGCGTACGACGATGGGCATCCTCCAGTTCACGGACCTTGACGCCGACTCCGTGGTCGTCGTCCCCGCCGCCGCGGGCGGCATCGGCACGCTGCTCGTGCAGTACGCCAAGCACGCCGGGGCCACGGTGATCGGCCTCGCGGGCGGCCCCGCCAAGGTGGCCCGCGTCGCGGCGGGCGGCGCCGACCTCGCCGTCGACTACACCGACCCGGCGTGGCCCGACGAGGTCCGCGCGTACCTCAAGGGCCTCGGCGACGGCGGCCGCGCCGCGACCGTGGTCTTCGACGGGGTGGGCGGCGACGCGGGCCGGGCCGCCGTGGACCTGCTCGGGCCGGGCGGCAGCCACGTCGCCTTCGGCTGGTCGGAGAAGAAGGGGCCGGTGGCCCTGACCGACGAGGAGCTGGCCGCGCGCGGCATCACGCGGATCGACCCGCTCGGCGGAGCCATGCTGGCGAAGGCCGGCGGCGACAACCCCGTCCGCACCCTGGAGCTGGCCGCCCTGCGCGCCCACGAGGGCGGCTACTTCACGCCCGCCGTGCAGGCCTTCCCCCTGGCAGAGGCGGCAGAGGCCCACCGCGCCCTGGAGTCCCGCGCCACCACGGGCAAGGTCGTCCTGATCCCCTGATCCCCTGAGCCCCTGATCCGCTGAGCCACGGGGCCCCGCGGCCCGGGCGTTCGCGGTGCCGCTCGGGCAAAAACCAGATGCCCGTGCGGCAGGCGCGAACTACCGTCCGGATTATGGACTCCGCACCCCCCAGCCCGGCCCCGTCCACCACCCTCACCTTCCGCGACCTCCCCGACACCGACCTGGACCGCGCCCTCGACCTGGTCTACCTCGCCTTCCACGAGAGCCCGGAGGACGAGAAGCGCAAGCACCACCACGACCTGCTGCGCGGCTGCGACCGCGTGGGGGCGTACGACGGGGAGACGCTGGTCGGTCTCCTCGCCACCTTCCGGTTCACGATGTCCGTGCCGGGCGGCGAGCTGCCCTGCCCCAGCGTCTCGTTCGTCTCCGTCGCCCCCACGCACCGCCGCCGCGGCGTGCTCTCCGGCATGGTCGCGGCGCTGTTCGAGCGGTGCGGCGCGAGCGGCCGTCCGCTGGCGGCCCTGTGGGCGTCGGAGGACGCGATCTACGGCCGCTTCGGCTTCGGCCCCGCCACGTACAACAACACCGTCGAGGTGAAGTCCGAGCGCCCCCTGGCCCTGCGGATCGCCCCCGACGAGGGCCCCCTGCGCCTGGTGGACCCGGCGGCCGTGCCCGCGCTGCTCGCCGAGTACTACGACCGCACGCGCGCGGCCCGGGCGGGCCGCATCGACCGCACCGGGCCCTGGTGGCGCGAGGAGTGGATGGCCACGGAGGACGAGGACGACGACGACCTGTCGCCGCCGCGCGTCGTGGTCCTCGGCGCCGCGGACGACCCCGACCGCGTCACCGGGTACGCCATCTACCGCACCAAGGGCCGCGACGACGCCCCCGGCCTGGTCCGCCTGGACGAGCTGGAGGCCGACACCCCGCGGGCCGCGGCCGCGCTGTGGCGGTATCTGGCCTCGATCGACCTGACGGGCCTGGTCCAGGCGTGGGGCCGCCCGCTCGACGACCCGCTGCTGCTGTTCGCGGGCGACCGCGACCAGGTCCGCGTGACGGGCCAGTACCCGGGCCTGAGGGTCCGGCTCGTCGACGTGCGCGCCGCGCTGCTCGCCCGCTCCTGGGCGGCCCCCGTCGACCTGGTCCTGGAGGTCCGCGACGCCCAGCTCCCGGGCAACGAGGGCCGCTTCCGTCTGACGGTCACCGGCACGGACGCCGACACGCTAGACGGCACGGCGTACGCGGCGGCCTACGCCCCCACCGACTCCCCCGCCGACCTCTCCCTCGACGTGCGGGACCTCGGCTCGGCCTACCTCGGCGGCGTGCCGCTCGTGTCCCTCGTCCGCGCGGGCGTCGTCACCGAGCACACACCGGGCGCGGCCGCGGCCCTGGACGCGACGCTCACGACCGCGCTGCTGCCGCACACGGCCGACACGTTCTAGCCACCTCCCGCGGCGCCTTCTCGTACGCTGCCAGCTCACGGATCAGCGTGTGGACGAGAGGGATGTCGGCCGGTGCGGCGGTACGGATCATGAACGCGGCGAGCCGCGGGCGGCGGGCGCGGGCCGAGCGAAGGGCCCTGGCCGCGCTGCTCACCCTCGGCCTCGTCGCGGGCTGCACCCAGGGCGGCGGCCCCGGCACGGACACCGGCGGCGCCCGGCGCACCGTCACGCTGAAGTTCTACGACCCCCAGGGCCACGGCACGCTCCTCTCCCCCGGCCGGGCCCGCGCCGTCACGCACGGCAGCGGCGGCTCCGACAGCGACGCCCTCGTCGACCCGCGCACCCTGCGCGTCCTCGACGACTTCCCGCTGTACGAGGACGGGCGGCGCCTCCGCTTCGACCTGGCAGGGCGCGGCGGACCCGCGGCCCTCGCCCTCAACTGGCCCACCGAGCAGGGCTTCTCCACCGTCGTCGTCGACGGCGGCGGCAAGGGCTTCAGCCGCGCGGGCACCGTCGTCTTCAACCACGCCGCCGCGAAGGACGCCAAGCGCCGCCTCGACGAGGCCCTCGCCCTGCGCCCCGCCCACCGCCGCTCGGCCCGCTTCACCGCCGCCTACCGCACGGCCGCGCGCGAGCTGGCCCGCGCCGACGCCGCGGACTCCGACGCGGGCCGGGGCAAGCACGGCCAGCGGGCCCTGAGCGCGGTCGACGCGGCGTACGGGCAGCTCCTGGAGGAGTACGGGCCGCGCGTACGCCACCCGCACGCGCCCTGGACGGGCGTGACCGCCGCCGACGACGCGGACCCGAAGCGGTGGGCGCCGCTCGCCGGGCGCCTCACCCGGCCCCACGGCTGGGCGCGGATCGTCTTCGACGCGGGCGACGACCCCCGCGGGCCCGTCCCCCGGCGCTTCCGCGAGGCGGTGGCCGCCGCCCACGCCGCCGGCCTGAAGGTCCTCGGCCAGCCGGTCGACTCCGCGTACGCCAACGGCTCCGAGCACCGCGACCTCGGCACCCGCGCGGGCTATCTGGCCCGGATCAAGCGGTACGTCGACGCGTTCCCCGAGATCGAGGCCTGGGAGATCGGCAACGAGGTCAACGGCTGCTGGACGGACTCCCGTACCACCGCCGACGGCGACTGCACGGACCGGCTCCTGCCGCCGCGCGACCGCATGCGGCACAAGATCGCCGACGCGGCGGCGTACGTGCGGAAGAAACGGCCCGATGCCGACGTCGTCCTCACCCTGTACTGGCAGCTGGGCACGGACGCGGCCCGCTGGTCGGCCTTCACCTGGCCGCGCGCGAACCTGCCGCGCGCGGTCCGCGAGGACATCGACGTCGTGCTCCTGTCCAGCTGGATCGAGGACGCCCCGCTCGGCCTCGCCTTCGACCAGGTGATGACGCGGCTCGCGGCGGACTTCCCCGACCAGCGCGTGGGCCTGGGCGAGCTGGGCTACTGGAACGCGGACACGTCCAAGTTCTACTGGGCCTTCGACGAGGACGACCCGGACGCGGCCCGCCGGAAGGTCGCCCGCCGCTACTACGCGGCCGCCCTCGGCTACCCGTCGAGCGTCGGCGGCACCTTCTGGTGGTACTTCGCCCAGGAGATGCCCGGCGACGCGGGCCTGCGGGCCGCCGTGCGTGACGCCCGGCCCTAGAGCGGGCCCCCGAGCAGCCGCCGCGCCAGCTCCAGGTCCTCCTCCGGCGCGGGACGCCCGTCCTCGATCTCCCACAGCGCGTTCTGGAGCACACGGCCGAGGGTCCACGCGCGCGCCCGCTCCCGGTCCAGGCCGAGGACCTCCGTCATCGCGTCGAAGCGCCAGCGCGCGTCGTCCGGGTCGAAGAGGTTGTTCAGTCCTGGCCACAGGTCGAAGCCGGGGTCGCCCGCGAGGGGCTTGGGGTCGATGGCGAGCCACGGCTCGCGCTCGGCCGCGAGGACGTTGTCGAAGTGCAGGTCCCAGTGCAGCATGCGGTCCCCGGGCTCGCCCACGACCTCGCGCACGGCGTCCGCGCACCGCGCGACGAGCGCCCGGTCGGCCGGGTCGGCGATCGCCTTGAGCGCGGCCGGCGTGTCGTCGAGCATCTGCCCCGCGATGTCGCCGAGCGTACGCATGCCCTCGGGCGCGGGCCCCGCGGTGAGCCGCGCGAGCAGCTCCGCGATGACGAGCACGGCCCCCCGGGTCTCGTCCTTGCCCGCCTCGGCGAACCGGGTCAGCTCCCGGCCGTCACCGGCCCGCTCCAGCAGCATCGTGCCGGTGGCCGCGTCGTGGTCGAGCAGCCGCACCGCGCCGTCGCCGCCCCACACGCGAAGCGCGACCGGCTCGCCCTCGGTCTCCTCGTCGAGGACCTGGAACTTCACCACGGCCGGTGAGCCGTCGGCGCGCTCCACGGGCAGCACGAGCGCCGCCATGCCGTGCATGGACTCGCCGACGGGCGTCAGCTCCCACCGCTCGAGGGTCCGCGCGGCGAGGTCCGGCAGGCCCGCGACGAAGGCGCGGCCCGCCTCGCCCGCGTACAGGTGCTGGGAGGCGACGAGGGCGTCCGGGACGTGGATGTCGATCACGGGCGCGACCCTACGCGGGAGGCCGCGCGGGTCGCGCCCGATTAATTCCGGACACCCGGCTCGTTCAGGAGACCCCGGCCGCCTTGAGGGCCTTCGCGAAGTCGGCCTCGGCGTACAGGGAGTCGGCGGGCGCCTTCTCGCCGTCGATCTCGACCGCGGGCGTCCCGGACACGCCGTCGTCGCTGAAGGCCTTCATGGCGGTGGCGACCCACGCCTTGTGCGCGTTGCCGGTCACGGCCTTCTCGAACGCGGCGTCCTCGATGCCCGCGGCCGCGCCGATCTTCAGCAGGAAGGCGGGCGTGAAGCCGTCCGTGCTCTCCGCGGGCTGGTTGGTGAAGAGCGCGGAGTGGAACTGCGGGAACTTGCCCGTGTCCACGGCGGCCCGCAGCGCGTTCGCGGCGTTCTTGGAGCCGTTGCCACCGAAGTTGTTGTCGAGGAACGAGGCGATCGTGTACTCGACCTTCACGTCACCCGCGGCGAGCGGCGCGACGAGCGCCTGCGCGCCGGTCTCCTCGAACTTCTTGCAGTAGGGGCAGCGCGGGTCCTCGTACACCTTCACGGTGTGCTTCGCCGACGGCTCGCCGACCGTGATCACACCGCCCTTGACCGCGGTGGGGACCTTCGCGAGGTCGTTCACCGAGGCGGGCGGGACCTTCGCCTCCGGGCCGGACGGCTTGCCGGAGACGGAGGCGGAGGGTGAGGCGGAGGGTGAGGCGGACGGGGTCTTCTTCCCCGCGCCCGTCCAGTCACCGCCGTCGTCGTCCGAGTCGCACCCGGTGACCACGGCACCGAGCAGCGCGACAGCGGCCACCGACGCGGCCACGCGCCCGGCCTTGCGTACGGCCATGGAAAGCCCTCCAGAGCTTCAGAGATCGTCACGTACCGCTGAGGGCGCCCGATACGCGGCCTACCGCGCGGCGCCCTGCGGAAACGGTTCGCGAGGACGGCGTGTGGAGCCCCCTGTCGGATTCGAACCGACGACCTTCGCTTTACAAGAGCGGCGCTCTGACCAGCTGAGCTAAGGAGGCCTGCACGGGCCCCTGTGCGGCACGTGCCCGTGCAGTGTAACCAACGGGACCCCTTCCGCAGTCGAAAATCTCGTCGAAGGTCATCGGCTCCGGACTACTGACAGAGCGGTGACCAGCGAGGTAGCGTCTCGGGCAGTCCAGACGACTGGACTAGACCCATCCTTTACTCGGATCGTCCGGCACGTTCCTGCCGGTGAAGGGGGCCCCACCATGGCCACTGTCACGTTCGACAAGGCGACCCGGATCTACCCGGGTTCCACCAAGCCCGCCGTCGACGGCCTCGACATCGCGATCGAGGACGGCGAGTTCCTCGTCCTGGTCGGCCCGTCCGGCTGCGGCAAGTCGACGTCCCTGCGCATGCTCGCGGGCCTGGAGGACGTGAACGGCGGCGCCATCCGCATCGGCGACCGCGACGTCACGCACCTGCCGCCCAAGGACCGGGACATCGCCATGGTGTTCCAGAACTACGCGCTCTACCCGCACATGACGGTCGCCGCGAACATGGGCTTCGCCCTGAAGATCGCGGGCGTCGACAAGGGCACGATCCGGCAGAAGGTCGAGGAGGCCGCGAAGATCCTCGACCTCACCGAGTACCTGGACCGCAAGCCCAAGGCCCTCTCCGGCGGCCAGCGCCAGCGCGTCGCGATGGGCCGCGCCATCGTCCGCGAGCCCCAGGTCTTCCTCATGGACGAGCCGCTGTCGAACCTCGACGCCAAGCTCCGCGTCTCCACGCGTACGCAGATCGCCTCGCTCCAGCGCCGCCTCGGCATCACCACGGTGTACGTCACCCACGACCAGGTCGAGGCCATGACGATGGGCGACCGCGTGGCCGTCCTGAAGGACGGCCTGCTCCAGCAGGTCGACTCGCCGCGCAACATGTACGACCGCCCGGCCAACCTCTTCGTCGCCGGCTTCATCGGCTCGCCCGCCATGAACCTCGTCGAGGTCCCGATCACCGACGGCGGCGTGAAGTTCGGCAACTCGGTGGTGCCGGTGAACCGCGAGGCGATCGCCGCGGCCGCCGACCGGGGCGACCGCACCGTCACCGTCGGCGTCCGCCCCGAGCACTTCGACGTGGTCGAGCAGAACGGCGCCGCCGCCAAGACCCTCTCCAAGGAGTCCGAGGACGCCCCTGCGGGCCTCGCCGTGTCCGTGAACGTCGTCGAGGAGCTGGGCGCCGACGGCTACGTGTACGGCACCGCCGAGGTCGGCGGCGAGCAGAAGGACCTCGTGGTCCGCGTCAACGGCCGCCAGGTCCCCGAGAAGGGCTCCCAGCTCCACGTCGTCCCGCGCCCGGGCGAGACCCACGTCTTCTCCACCTCCACCGGGGAGCGCCTCAGCGACTGACGCCCGAAGGCGGACCCGGCCCGGCGCCGGGGCCGTCGCCGTCGGCCGGCCCGGAGGGCCCCGCACTCAGGCGCGGGGCCCCCTTCGCGCTCCCGGACACCCCCGAGCGTTGTCGACAAATACCCCGGCACATCGGCCATTTCGCCCGCGTTCGTCAACATCCACTTCGCCAAACCACATTCCCCCTCACCCAACCGGGTGACTAAATGTCGCCAAATCATCACCTAGCGCTACCCTCACTCGCGTGACGCACTCCGCCAACTACACCCAGAAGCCGCGCCGAGGCCACCGCGGCCCCGGCCGCCGCATCGGGCGCACGCTCGCCCTCGTCCTGCCCGTCGTCCTGGTGCTGTCCGGCACGCTCGCGGTCACCCGGGTCAACTGGACCGGCAGCTCATCGGATTCGGTCCTCACCGCCTCCGCGGGCGACCTCTCCGCACCGGCCAGGTCCCGCGGCCCCCACGAGGTCCTGCGCGACCGGCTCCTCGTCGAACTCCAGGAGAAGAACCCGGGCGTGGCCCTGACCCACCTCCAGCAGGAGGTCGACCGGCACCCGTCGCTCGCCAAGCACTGCGTGTCCATCGCCCGCGCCCTCGGCCGCGCCGCCGTCCGCGCCTACGGCCCGACCCGCGCCCAGTCGTACGCCCGCCCGGTGTGCGACACGTCCTTCGCCTCGGGCGTCGCCGCCCACCACAACAGCTGACGCGTACCGGGCCGACCCCGGCCCCACCCCTAACGCCCCCTGTCAGCGCCGGCCACGTCGGAACCCTGCGCGCCCCAACGCGTAGGGTTCCGTCATGACCACCGGTGACACCCACACAGCACAGCCCACGCAGGCCGTCGTCCTGGCCGGCGGCCAGGGTTCCCGGCTGCGCCCGTACACCGACGACCGCCCCAAGCCCATGGTCGAGATCCCCGGCACGGGCACCCCGATCATCGGCCACCAGCTGGCCTGGCTCGCGGCCGAGGGCGTGACGGACGCGGTCGTCTCCTGCGGCCACCTGGCCGAGGTGTTGCAGGACTGGCTGGAGACCGCCGACCTGCCGCTGAAGGTCACCACCGTCGTCGAGCCGGAGCCCCTGGGCCGCGGCGGCGGCCTGAAGTACGCGGCCGCGCACCTGCCGCAGCCCGACCAGGCCTGGTACGCGACCAACGGCGACATCTGGACCCGCTTCTCGCTGCGCGACATGGCGGCCTTCCACGCCGAGCGCGACGCCACCGCGACGCTCGCCCTGGCCCGCCCCCGCATCCCCTGGGGCGCCGTCGAGACCGACGCGTTCGGCCACATCACGGACTTCATCGAGGCCCCGCCGTCCCCGTACCTCATCAACGCGGGCGTGTACGTCTTCTCCGCCGCCTTCACCGCCCTGCTCCCCGACCGCGGTGACCACGAGCGCACCACCTTCCCGCGCCTGGCCCGGGAGAAGCGCCTGGCGGGCTTCCCGCTGCCGCAGGGCGCGTACTGGCGCGCCATCGACACCGCGAAGGACCTCACCGAGGCCGCCAAGGAACTGGCCGCGCAGAACCGCTGAGGCCGCCCCCGGCACCGGAAGGGCCCCGCACACCAGCCGTGTGCGGGGCCCTTCGCGTGCGGGCGGCGGACTCAGCCCAGGACGCCGCCGAGCAGGCCGGGGCGGCCACCGCTGCCGCCGGTGCTGCCGTCCGAACCGCCGGTGGTGCCACCGGTCGTGCCGCCACTGGGCCCGGCGCCGCCGCTCGTGCCGCCGGTCGAGGTCGGGCCGCTGGTGGCGGCGGGCGGGCGCTCCTGGGTCGGCGCGGGCTGCTGCTGCGCGGGGGCCTGGTCGCCGGTGCCCTGCGTCGCGCTCGGCCTGCTGCCCGTGCCGCTGACGCTGCCCGTCTCGCGGGCCGCGTCCGGCGTGCCGGTGGCGCCCTCCTGCGAGGGGGGTGCCGTGCTGCCCTGCGTCGGCGTCCCGGCGGACGCCGAGGGGCCGCGCGGGTCGCCGCGGCGCTCGCGCTTGCCGTCGGGGTCGCTCGGCAGCGGGGAGCCGGGCAGCTCGTTGCGGGGCGACTCGCCGGGCCCCGGCACGGTCACGCGGTCCGCGTCCCGCACCGCCCCGCCGAGCAGCGACCCGACCAGCAGCGTCAGGCCCACGACGACGGTGCCCACGAGTCCGCCCCTGCGCAGCACGCGGCGGCGCAGCTCCCACAGCTCGGCGCGCGGCCCGAGCGTGCGCCAGGCCTCCCCGGCGAGCCGGGCGTCGACGGAGTAGACCGGGGCGCCCGCGATGATGAGCGGCGACCAGGCGGCGAGGTAGATGATGTCGGGCGCGTCGTACGCCGGGACGGTCTTCCAGCTGACCGTCACGAGCAGCGCGATCGAGAGCAGCATCCCCACCCCGGCGGCGAGGCGCTGCCAGAGCCCGAGCACGGTGAGCACGCCGACGATCACTTGCAGGAAGGCGATGACGAGGCCCGCGCCCACGGGGTGCTGGAGCGCCCACTCCCGCAGCGGCTCGGCGAGCGCCCAAGGGTGCAGCGAATTCAGCCACTTGACCATGGAGCCGCGCTCGCCGCCGTCGAAGTAGACGGGGTCGCAGAGCTTGCCCATGCCCGCGTAGATGGAGATGAAGCCGAGGAAGACGCGCAGCGGCAGCAGCACCACGCCGAGGTTGAGACGGCGCCCCGGGTAGTAGGCGTGGCGCACCCCGTTGGCCGCCTTGCCGGTGCGGCGCCCGGCCGCCGCGTCCTCGCCGGACCCGTAGGACTCGTCGCCGTACCCGTCGTAGCCGTCGTAGCCGTCGTCGGGGAGTTCCCCGACGCGCTCCTCGTCGTCGACGCTGCCCGGCATGCGCATCTGCGGAAGGAGCCGGGTGGGGCCGTGGTCGCCGCCGGCGCCGACGGCGGGGGTCCGCACGGTGTCGCCGTACGGGTCGTCGACGGCGACGCGCGGGATGACCTGGGTGGCACCGGCGTCGTCGAAGCCGCCGGGGAGGCCCTGCGGGGGGCCGCCCGCCGTCACGTCCGCCGAACGGCGCACCCCGCTGCCGCGCACGGCCTGGAGCAGTCCGCCCGCGCCGGGATCACCCGGCTCGGACTTCCCGCTCCAGACGACCGGCGCGCGCCGGCGCGCGCCACCGCTCGCCGCACCCACCGCGGGCATGCTCACGGTGTCCTCGGCGGCGCTCACATGGCGGGCGACGCGCGGCGATTGGGTCCGCCCGGCCGGGGCCAGCCGGACGCGGAAGCTCGCGTGATTGACGATGACCTGCGCGGGGTCGCAGGGCACCTTCACCATGCTCAGCGCGGGAGTGTCGTCGAACCCTGACGAGCGTCCCCCCGTGGGTGTGCGGGGTGTTCTGGTGTCCACACTCATCTAACCGAGTGACGGGAGGTTTGGACACTGCCTTGACCGCCCGGATCTGTCCGGACCCCGTCAAACCCCCACCTTTTCCCCGGCCCCCGCGGAGCGACGCAGGGAGGGTCAGCGCCTGCGGCGGGCCGCCTCGTAGAGCACCACGCCCGCGGCCACGCCCGCGTTCAGCGACTCGGCGCCGCCCGGCATGGGGATGCGTACGCGGAAGTCACAGGTCTCGCCCACGAGCCGGGAGAGGCCCTTGCCCTCGCTGCCGACGACGATGACGACCGGCCCCTCCAGGGCTTCGAGGTCGCCGATCTCGCGGTCCCCGTCGGCGGCCAGGCCGACGACCACGATGCCCGCCTTCTTGTACGCCTCGAGCGCCCGCGTGAGGTTGGTGGCGCGCGCCACCGGCGTCCGCGCGGCCGTACCCGCGGACGTCTTCCAGGCGCCCGCCGTCATCCCGGCCGCCCGCCGCTCGGGCACGACGACGCCGTGGCCGCCGAAGGCGGACACGGACCGCACCACGGCGCCCAGGTTCCGCGGGTCCGTCACGCCGTCGAGCGCGACGATCAGCGGGTCCTGGCCCTCGTCGTACGCGGCGGCGGCGAGGTCCTCCGGGTGCGCGTACTCGTACGGCGGCACCTGGAGCACGAGGCCCTGGTGGTTGAGGCCGTTGGTCATGCGGTCCAGCTCGGGCCGCGGGGCCTCCATCAGGTGGATGCCGCCGCGCTCGCCGGCGAGCTGGATGGCGTCGCGGACGCGCTCGTCGTTGTCGATGAACTGCTGGACGTACAGCGTGGTCGCGGGCACGCCGTCGCGCAGCGCCTCGAACACCGGGTTGCGCCCGACGACCATCTCGGCCGTGCCCTTGGGGCCGCCACGGCGCTGCTGCGGGCGGCCCTGCGCGCGGCGCGCCTGGGCCTGCGCGATGCGCTGCTTGGCGTGCCCCTTGCGCATCTCGGCGGGCGGCGTCGGCCCCTTGCCTTCGAGGGCCCGGCGCCGCTTGCCGCCGCTGCCGACCTGCGCGCCCTTCTTGCCGGACATGCGGCGGTTGTTAGCGGCCATGACCTACCTGTTCCTCGGGGTTGCGTACGTATGTCTCTGCAATGCAGTGTGCCGCCCGGCGCGCCGGGCGGCACATTCACGGGGTCCCGCTAGCGCGAGCCGAGCGTCCAGCGCGGGCCCGACGGGCTGTCCTCGATGGCGAGGCCCGCCTGGGCGAGCTGGTCGCGGATGGCGTCCGCGGTGGCCCAGTCCTTGCGGCCGCGGGCGGCCTCGCGCTGGTCGAGGACGAGCCGGACCAGGGTGTCGACGACGCTGTGCAGCTCCTCGCCGGAGCCCTCGCCGCCGGCCGCCGCCCACTGCGGGTCGAGCGGGTCGAGGCCGAGGACGCCCAGCATGGCCCGCACCTCGGCGAGGCGCGCCACGGCGGCCTCCTTGTCGTCCGCGGCGAGCGCGGAGTTGCCCTGCCGGACCGTGGTGTGGACGATCGCGAGCGCCTGCGGGACGCCCAGGTCGTCGTCCATGGCGTCGGCGAAGGCGGGCGGCACCTCGGCCGCGGGCTCCACGACACCTCCGGCCAGCTCCACCACGCGCTGCGCGAAGCCCTCGATGCGGGCGAACGCCGCCTCGGCCTCGCGCAGGGCCTCCTCGCTGTACTCGATCATCGAGCGGTAGTGCGGGGTGCCCAGGTAGTAACGCAGGACGATGGGGCGCCAGCGCTTGACCATCTCGGAGACGAGCACCGAGTTGCCGAGCGACTTGGACATCTTCTCGCCGGACATGGTCACCCAGGCGTTGTGCACCCAGTACGTCGCGAAGTCGTCGCCGAAGGCCTTGGCCTGCGCGATCTCGTTCTCGTGGTGGGGGAAGATCAGGTCGATGCCGCCGCCGTGGATGTCGAAGGCGCTGCCCAGGTATTTGTGCGCCATGGCCGAGCACTCCAGGTGCCAGCCGGGGCGGCCGGGGCCGAAGGGCGTGTCCCAGGCGGGCTCGCCGGGCTTGACGGCCTTCCACATGGCGAAGTCGCGCGGGTCGCGCTTGCCGGTGATGCCTTCCTCGGCGGGCTGCTGCATCTTGTCCAGGTCCTGGCGCGACAGCTCCAGGTACTGGGGCCAGGAGCGCACGTCGAAGTAGACGCTGCCGTCGGCCTCGTAGGCGTGGCCGCGCTCGATGAGGCCGCGCATCATCTCGACCATCTCGGTGACGTGGCCGGTGGCGCGCGGCTCGTAGGTGGGCGGGAGGCAGCCGAGGGCGTCGTAGCCGTCGTTGAAGGCGCGCTCGTTCTCGTAGCCGATGGACCACCAGGGGCGGTCCTGGTCCGCCGACTTCCGGATGATCTTGTCGTCGATGTCCGTGACGTTGCGGATGAACGTCACGTCGTAGCCGCGGTACGTGAACCAGCGGCGCATGATGTCGAAGTTGAGGCCCGACCTGATGTGCCCGATGTGCGGGGCGGCCTGCACCGTGGCACCACACAGGTAGATCGAGACACAGCCCTCGGTGAGGGGGCGGAAGTCACGGATCTGCCGGGCGCTGGTGTCGTACAGGCGAATCGTCACCACTCCAGGGTAGTGGGCGCGGAAGAGTGCCCCGCGCCCCTTGGGGCACGGGGCACTCAACTGTGATGTCGCGCGGACCGTTCAGATGCGCCCGATGACCTTGCGCGCCGTGACGCGGACGACGACGCGCTGCGCGTCGTCCTTGGAGGCCGGGTTGAACTCGGCGTACTTCTTGCCCGTGTACTTCAGCGACAGCTCGTCGATCAGCTCCTGGCCGCCCTCGGTGGTGATCTCGGCGGTGCCCCGGATCTCCGCGTAGGTGTACGGCGCGTCGAAGGGCTGGAACAGCACCGTCACGCGCGGGTCGCGGCGCAGGTTCTTCTCCTTGCGCCGCCCGACGGTCGTCGAGAAGAGCACGTCGTCGCCGTCGCGCTTCACCCAGACCGGTGAGAGCTGGGGGCTGCCGTCGGGCTGGATGGTGGCGACGGTGATGAAGACCGGAGTGTCGAGCAGGGATTTGAGGTCGTCGGACAGTGCGGCGGACATGGCTTCACTCCTCGGCGGTTGATCGCTTGACGACTCGTAGCCCTACCCGATCGCGGGTCCGCGCACCATGGGGCGTGGCGGATTCCGGCCCGTGCTCAGCCCGTACGGACCACCAGGGCCGGGGCGTCAGCCCGTGCGGACCACCAGGGCCGTCGCGATGCCCATGAGGCCCTCGTCGCGGCCGGGGAAGCCGAGGCCGTCCGTGGTGGCGCCGGAGACGGAGACCGGGGCGCCGACCGCGTCCGAGAGGAGCTTCTGGGCCTCGTCGCGGCGCTTGCCGATCTTCGGGCGCGGGCCGATGACCTGCACGGCGACGTTGCCGATGGTGAAGCCGGCCGCCCGGACGATCCGGGCCGCCTCGGTGAGGAGGGTGAGCCCCGAGGCCCCGGCCCACTCGGGGCGGCCGGTGCCGAAGTGGGCGCCGAGGTCGCCGAGCCCGGCGGCGGAGAACAGCGCGTTGCACGCCGCGTGCGCGACGACGTCCGCGTCGGAGTGCCCGGCGAGCCCGGGCCCCTCGCCCTCCCACTTGAGCCCGGCGCACCACAGCTCGCGGCCGTCCTCGAAGGCGTGGATGTCGGTGCCGACGCCGACCTGCGGCAGCGGGTACGGCAGCGGTTCAGAAGCCATCGTTGGCCCTCCTGCGGGCGAGTACGGCCTCGGCGAGCACGAGGTCGAGGGGGCGGGTCACCTTGAACGCCTCCTCGTGTCCGGGGACGAGCACGACCGGCTCGCCGAGCCGCTCGACGAGCCCGGCGTCGTCCGTGGCGCCCTCGCCGACGACGTCGGCCTCGTGGGCGCGGACCAGGGTGGCGCGGTCGAAGCCCTGGGGCGTCTGCACGGCGCGCAGCCGCGCGCGCTCGGGCGTGGCGACGACGGGCTCGGGCTCCCCCGGCGCGCCGGGCGCGACCTCCTTGACGGTGTCCGCGAGCGGGAGCGCGGGCACCACGGCGGGCGCCCCGTCGCGGACGGCCTCGATGACGCCGTCGACGGTGTCGACGGGCACGAGCGGGCGGGCCGCGTCGTGTACGAGGACGATGCCGATGTCCGGCGGCAGGGCGTCGAGGCCGAGCCGCACCGACTCCTGGCGGGTGGCGCCGCCGGGCACCACGACGACGTCGGTGCGCTCGGGCAGCGCGTGGTCGGCGAGCAGCGTCTTGACCTCGGTGGCGCCGTCCGGCGGGGCGACGACCACGACGAGGGACACGGCGCGCGAGGCGGCAAGGGCGCGCACGGCGTGCACGAGCATCGGCGTGCCGCTCAGGGCGCGCAGGGCTTTGGGAGCACCGGGGCCGAGGCGCACGCCGCGGCCCGCGGCGGGGATCACGGCCGCGGTGCGAGAGGTTACGTCAGACATCGGTTCCGTTCAGGTTTGTGCGCTCGGCCGACATGGGTATGGCCACACCGTGCCGGGCGCGACGCCTTGACCGGACCCTTCCGTGACATCTGGTCGAGCCAGCTGCCCGAGCCCGGCACGCCAAAGTACCGGGGGATCTTTCCTTGCCCACCAACCGCCGGTGAAGTCCGGGGGATGACACAGGGCGCGGCCGGGCCCCGGATCCCGAGCGCGAGGCACGGATGACGACGCTGCCCGGGTAGGGACATGGGTATGAACATGCCGCAGCGCCCGGCGACACCCTCAGGTGTCGGCGGGCACTGCGGCAGTTCTTCATCCCGGAGTCATTCCGGACGCGAGCCCACGTGGGGCACGGTATCCGCACGCGCCGGAGCGACCACGTCGGTCGTCAGGACGCGAGGACCTCGTCGAGCAGGGCCTCGGCCTTGTCCTCGTTCGTGTTCTCCGCGAGGGCCAGCTCGCTCACCAGGATCTGGCGGGCCTTGGCGAGCATGCGCTTCTCTCCGGCGGACAGTCCGCGCTCACGCTCCCGGCGCCACAGGTCACGGACTACTTCCGCGACCTTGATGACGTCGCCGGAGGCGAGCTTCTCGAGATTTGCCTTGTAGCGACGCGACCAGTTCGTGGGCTCCTCGGCGTACGGCGCGCGCAGTACTTCGAAGACCCGGTCCAGGCCGTCCTGGCCGACCACATCACGTACACCGACGAACTCCGCGTTGTCCGCTGGCACACGTACCGTCAAGTCGCCCTGGGCGACCTTCAGCACCAAGTAGGTCTTGTCCACGCCTTTGATCTGACGAGTTTCGATAGCCTCGATCAGCGCGGCCCCGTGATGGGGATAGACCACGGTGTCGCCAACCTTGAACGTCATGTGACAGGTACCCCTTCCGTGGCTATCCAGGGTAACACGGATACGGCGTCTTCTGAATGGCGTTTTCGCAGGTCAGGGCATATCTCGGGGCTTGACAACAGCAACAGGAACGTGCTGCGGACCGGGTGCGGAAGGGGGTATTCGCAGGTCGGAGCCGCTCTCCGGCGACGGTGAAACGCTCACGTCACACACCCCGCGAGAGCGCCCCAAGGGGACGAACGTCCCGGTTTGCCGGGTTCCCTCAGGTGAACTTCCGCTACTCCGTTCGGTGACCGGGGACACGTGTACGCCCGCCGGTGAGCGGCGAAGTACGGGCCGCGCGGGAGCGAATCCGGAATTGATCAAGAAGCGTGGGCGCCGGTGCGCCGGAACCGCGCTCCGATGCGCTTGCTGTTAGACGCGTGATCCACCCGCCGATAGACACGTGATCCACACGCTGATCAATTTCCGTTCGGCCGCGCATTCCTTACGGAAAATCCCTCGGGCCCCACCGAGGCGGTTATACGAATGCCGAAACGTGAGACCAAAGGGGAGTGTGGGGCACGGGGGGTGCCACAGGCTCGTCACCCTCAGGGGCGGGTCGGGTGCGGCGGCGCGGGAACGGCTCGGTAACCTAAGCGCGCTGACACACCCTTAGGGCAACCGCCCGCCCGTATCGCCCACGTTCAAGGAGTTGCCGCCGCCGTGAGCCGCAGCCTTCGACGCGGCGCCATCGCCGCCACCGCCCTCGCGATCTCGCTCGCCTCGCTCACCGCTTGCGGTGCTGGAAACAACGCCCAGACGATCGAGATCAAGCCGGACAACGCGGCGACCGCCGTCGGCGACATCAAGATCCAGAACGCCATGATCATCACGCAGCCGGACCGCGAGTCGACGGGCCCCGCCGTGGTCTCCGCGACCGTGTTCAACAACGGCCGCACCGACCAGACCCTGGAGTCGGTCACGGTCGACGGCACCGGCAAGAAGGCCGCCCTGCGCCCCGCCAAGGGCGACCGCCCGGGCAAGAAGGGCAAGGGCGGCGGCCTGGTCGTCCCGGCCGGCGGCTCCATCGTCATCGGCGGCAAGGACAACGCGTCCGCCGTCCTGCCGAGCAGCCGCGAGGCCGTCAAGGACGGCAACGCGCAGCCCGTCACCTTCGGCTTCAGCAAGACCGGCGACGTCAAGCTGAAGACGTTCGTCGTGCCGGCCGAGAGCTACTTCGAGGAGTGGGGGCCGAGCGAGCTGCCGAAGGCGCCGGACGGCAAGCCCTCCGGCTCCCCTTCCGGGAAGCCCTCCGGCAAGCCCTCGGGCAAGCCGTCCGGTAAGCCGTCCGAGGGGGCGTCCGGGACTCCGTCGGGCAAGCCGTCCGAGGGGGCTTCGGGGGCCTCGGGGGCTCCGGCTGGTGAGGGTGAGGCTCCGGCGGGCGAGGCCGGCGCTTCGCACGAGGCCGCTGGGCACTGAGGCCGCGCACGTAGTACGCGGAAGGGCGGGAACCCCGAGGGGTTCCCGCCCTTCCGCGTACCTGTGTCGTTGTGACCTGCGGGCCGTGTGGGGCTGGGCGCGCAGTTCCCCGCGCCCCTACGGGGCGCTCCACTTCGGGGCGCTCCACTTCGGGGCGCTTCTGGCTTCGGGGTGGTTTACGGCTCGAACTTGTAGCCCAGGCCTCGTACCGTCACCAGGTAGCGGGGGGCGCCGGGGTCCGGCTCGATCTTCGCGCGCAGGCGCTTGACGTGGACGTCCAGGGTCTTGGTGTCGCCCACGTAGTCGGCGCCCCAGACGCGGTCGATGAGCTGCATGCGGGTCAGGACACGGCCCGCGTTGCGCAGCAGCATCTCCAGGAGGTCGAACTCCTTCAGGGGCAGGTCGACCTTCGAGCCGGAGACCGTCACCACGTGCCGGTCGACGTCCATGCGGACCGGGCCCGCCTCCAGGGCCTGCGGGGTGACCTCCTCCGGCTCGCCCCTGCGGCGCAGGACGGCGCGGATGCGGGCGACCAGCTCGCGCGACGAGAACGGCTTGGTGACGTAGTCGTCGGCTCCTATTTCGAGTCCGACCACCTTGTCGATCTCGCTGTCCTTGGCGGTGACCATGATCACCGGGACGTTGGAGCGGCTGCGCAGCTGGCGGCAGACCTCCGTGCCGGGCAGGCCCGGCAGCATCAGGTCGAGCAGGACGAGGTCGGCGCCATTGCGCTCGAATTCGTCGAGTCCGTCCGGGCCGGTGGCCGCGATCGCGACCTCGAAGCCCTCCTTGCGGAGCATGTACGACAGGGCGTCGCTGAAGGATTCCTCGTCCTCGACGACGAGCACTCGGGTCACGGAAGGACCTCCGGGGCGGCAGGAATGGGTTCGTATGCGGTTGTGACGTCGGGCCTGGCGCCCTGGTGCACGCCCTCGACGCCGAGGCGGTGCCCGGCTCCGCGGTCGCGGGTCGCGCCGGCCTCGGGCAGGCGCAGGGTGAAGGTGGAGCCCTGTCCCTCCGAGCTCCACACGGTGACCTCCCCGCCGTGCGAGGCCGCCACGTGCTTGACGATGGCGAGGCCGAGCCCCGTGCCGCCGGTGGCACGGGAGCGGGCCGGGTCGACGCGGTAGAAGCGCTCGAAGATGCGCTCCTTGTCCTTGTCCGAGATGCCGATGCCCTGGTCCGTGACCGCGACCTCGATGAGGTCCCCGCCGGGGGCGTTGACCCGCCTGGCGGCTATCCCCACGCGCGTGCGGGCCGGCGAGTAGTTCACGGCGTTCTCGACGAGGTTGCCGAGGGCCGCGGCGAGCTGGCCGCGGTTGCCCCAGACGTGCAGGTCGGCGGTGCCTCCGGCGGCCATCGTGATCTGCTTCGTGCCCGCCTGGTGGCGGCAGCGGTCGATGGCCTCGGCGACCAGCTCGTCCACGCGGACCGGCTCGGCGTCCTCCAGGGGGTCGTCGTTCTGCACCCGGGAGAGGTCGATCAGCTCCTGTACGAGGTTGGTCAGGCGGGTCGCCTCGTTCTGCATCCGGCCCGCGAAGCGCTCGACGGCCTCGGGGTCGTCCGCGGCGTCCATGACGGCCTCGGAGAGGAGGCTGAGGGCGCCGACCGGGGTCTTCAGCTCATGGCTCACGTTCGCCACGAAGTCGCGGCGCACGGCCTCGATGCGGCGCGCCTCGGTGAGGTCCTCGACGAGCAGCAGGACGAGCCGGGAGCCGAGCGGGGCCACGCGCGCGGAGACCGCGAGGGCGTCGCCCCTGCCGGTGCCGCGGCGCGGCAGGTCCAGCTCGACCTGTCGTATCTCGCCGTCGCGCCGGGTGTCCCGGGCCATCTGGAGCATCGGCTCGACGGCCAGCTTGCCGCCGCGTACGAGACCGAGCGCGTACGCGGCCGAGCTGGCCTTGACCACGCTGTCCGCCTCGTCGAGGACGACAGCGGACGAGCGCAGTACGGAGAGCACGGTGTCGACGCCCGGTGGCAGTACCGGGTCGGTGTGCAGGGAAGTCCTTGTGGGGCGTTTCTGGTCGCGTTCGCTCCAGCGGAACGCCAGCATCGCGATGACGCCGGTGCACACCCCGGCGATCGCTGCCGCTGCGGCGACCGCCGCGTTCACGTCCATGCCTCCAGGTTATGCGGGGTCGCAGCACCAGCCACAGCCATCCGGGTGACCCCCCGAACAGTCGTCGCTCAGAGTTCACCGTGGGGACAGTGATGGTTCATTTCGGGTGGTGGGGTCGGCGGAGCGACTGGTTCCGGCGAGAGAGGGGCGTATCCCACCGTTCACCTGGACGACAGGGGCGATTCACTTGTGATGCCGGTAACGGACGCGTGCGCGTCACACCGTGGGAGCGTAGGGGAGAACCCCTGAAGACGTAGGGGCGAGCCCCTGTGACGTACGAGAGAGGGACAGCCAGATGCGTGACGCGTACCACGAGGAACTTGACTCGATCGGCGAGGGACTGGTCGAGATGGCCCGTCTCGTCGGGTCGGCGATCGGGCGCGCCACCACGGCCATGCTCGACGCGGATCTGAAGCTGGCGGAGAGCGTGATCGCCGCCGACCAGAAGGTCGACGACCTCCAGCACGACCTGGAGGCCCGTGCGATAACCCTGCTGGCCCGCCAGCAGCCGGTGGCCACCGACCTGCGCATCGTCGTGACCTCGCTGCGCATGAGCGCCGACCTGGAGCGGTCCGGCGACCTCGCCCAGCACGTGGCCAAGCTCGCGCGGCTGCGCTTCCCCGAGTCGGCGGTGCCGCGCGACCTGCACGCGACCATCCTGGAGATGGGGCAGCTCGCGCAGCGCCTGATGGCCAAGGCGGCGGAGGTCATCATCACCAAGGACGTCGACCTGGCGCTCCAGCTGGAGCAGGACGACGACGAGATGGACCTGTTGCACCGCACGCTCTTCCAGCACCTGATGGACGACCGCTGGAAGCACGGCATCGAGACCGCGGTCGACGTGACGCTGCTCGGCCGCTACTACGAGCGCTTCGCGGACCACGCGGTGTCGGTGGCGAACCGGGTGGTGTACCTGGTGACGGGCGAGCACGCGGACGAGATCCAGCCGGGTGGGGGGGCTGTGGCTGTGGAGGGGGCCTGATCCCTGAGGGGGCCGGGCCTTCGCTGGCCCTGAGGGGGCCGGGCCTTCGGCGACTCGGGAGGGGCCTGCCGAGCTGGCCTCTCCCCTGCTGGGCTCTCTTGTGCGTGCCCTTGCTGCCCGCGCTGCGCGCGGCCGGGGCGGGCCCACCCGCCCGCCCCATCGGGGAACCGGCGGTCGGCCTCCGCGGCCGGGCCGGCCTGGCGGGGTTCGACCACGAGTCGGGGCCTAGGTTCTGTCGTCAAATGTCACGCCCACATCAGGAGTGAGGCGAGGGTGACTGCTGCGTGGTAGGACTCGGCGGTCTTGTCGTACCGGGTG
>NZ_JBWKJZ010000046.1:0-58192 GCF_056431945.1 Streptomyces sp. NPDC045778 | reverse complement strand
GGCACGCTGTTGAGTTCTCAAGGAACGGACGCTTCCTTTGTACTCACCCTCTCGGGCTTTCCTCCGGGCGCTTCCCTTCGGTATTTCGTGTTTCCGACTCTATCAGACTCTTTCCGGCTTCCCGGTCAGTTCCGATTTCCTCGGTGCTTTCCGGCCTTTCGACCTTCCGGCGGTTCCGACTCTATCAAGTCTTTTCCGCCCCGCTGACCACGATGATTCGTAGACATACGGAACCAGACCCCGCGTTAGGATCCGACTTGTAAGAGACTGCCGAGCCTGGACGCTGGATCGCGTCGCTTGGCCCCGAGCAGGAACCCTACTCTACATCGGGGTTCCGGGCGGCGCAAATCGTCAGTGCTGCGCTCCTACGTTCGTCAACCAGGACCTTCGTGCGGAACCGGGACTTCCTATGACTTACCCTTCTGAACAGTGCGTCGTCCAGGACAGGTAGTGGCGGCGGTTACCCATCTCCACCCCCTGGGAGGCTTGCCATGACTAGCGTTTCGTCCCCGCTCGCAGGACGCGCCATCGGACTCGCGGCGGTCCCGGACCCCGTCTTCTCGGGTGCCATGGTCGGACCCGGCACGGCCATCGACCCCGTGCGCGAGGCGTCCGAGGCCGTTGCTCCCGTCGACGGCATCATCGTCTCGCTCCACCCCCACGCCTTCGTCGTCGTCGACGACCAGGGCCACGGTGTGCTGACGCACCTGGGCATCGACACTGTTCAGCTCAACGGCGAGGGTTTTGAACTTCTTGTCAACAAGGGTGACACCGTACAGCGCGGCCAGGCCGTCGTGCGCTGGAACCCCGCGGCGGTCGAGGCCGCCGGCAAGTCTCCGGTGTGCCCCGTCGTGGCGCTCGAGGCGACGGCCGAGTCCCTGGCCGACGTCGTCGAGGACGGCGACGTGAAGTCCGGCGACGCTCTCTTCAGCTGGAAGTGACGTCGGCGCCGTCGGCGTACGACGGCAGGCAGTACAACCACCGCGGCGGCTGGGCCCGCCGCACTATCGGAGACGGTGAGATGGAGACAACGCTGCGAGGCGTCGGCGTAAGCCACGGGGTGGCCATCGGCGAGGTTCGGCACATGGGGACGGCGGTGCTCGAACCGCCTGCCAAGCAGATCCCGGCGGACGAGGCGGAGCGCGAACAGGGGCGCGCCCGTCAGGCCGTCGATGCTGTCGCGGCCGACCTGATGGCCCGCGGCAACCTGGCCGGTGGCGAGGCCCAGGCCGTGCTCGAGGCCCAGGCGATGATCGCCCAGGACCCGGAGCTGATGGCCGACGTGGACCGGCGCATCGCGGTGGGCAGCTCCGCGGAGCGCGCCGTCTACGACGCCTTCTCCCACTACCGCGAGCTGCTCGCGGGTGCGGGCGAGTACATGGCGGGACGCGTCGCCGACCTCGACGACGTGCGGAACCGTATCGTCGCCCGGCTTCTCGGTGTCCCGATGCCCGGCGTCCCGGACAGCGACGAGCCGTACGTCCTCATCGCCCGTGACCTCGCCCCGGCGGACACCGCGCTGCTCGACCCGGCGCTCGTGCTCGGCTTCGTGACCGAAGAGGGCGGTCCGACCAGCCACAGCGCCATCCTGGCGCGGGCGCTCGGCGTCCCCGCGGTCGTCGCGCTGCCCGGCGCCGGTGAGCTGGCCGAGGGCACGGTCGTGGCTGTGGACGGCAGCACCGGTGAGATCTTCGTGGACCCGAGCGCGGACAAGCGCGCCGAGCTGGCGGCCGCGGCCGCCGAGCGCAAGGCCGCTCTCGCCGCGTCCACCGGTCCGGGCGCCACGTCCGACGGGCACAAGGTGCCGCTGCTCGCGAACGTCGGCGGTCCCGCCGACGTCCCCGCCGCGGTCGAGGCGGGCGCCGAGGGCGTCGGCCTGTTCCGTACGGAGTTCCTCTTCCTCGACGACAGCGCCAAGGCGCCCAGCGAGGAGAAGCAGGTCGAGGCGTACCGCCAGGTGCTCGAGGCCTTCCCCGAGGGGCGCGTCGTCGTGCGTGTCCTCGACGCGGGCGCCGACAAGCCGCTGGACTTCCTGACGCCGGCCGACGAGCCGAACCCGGCCCTCGGCGTGCGCGGCCTCCGGTCGCTGCTCGACCACCCCGAGGTCCTGCGCACCCAGCTGACCGCGCTGGCCAAGGCCGCCGAGGGGCTGCCCGTCTACCTCGAGGTCATGGCGCCGATGGTCGCGGACCGTGCCGACGCCAAGGCGTTCGCCGACGCCTGCCGTGCGGCGGGGCTTCAGGCGAAGTTCGGCGCGATGGTGGAGATCCCTTCCGCCGCGCTGCGCGCGCGCTCGATCCTCCAGGAGGTCGAGTTCCTGTCCCTGGGCACCAACGACCTGGCGCAGTACACCTTCGCCGCCGACCGTCAGGTCGGTGCGGTGTCCCGGCTCCAGGACCCGTGGCAGCCCGCGCTGCTCGACCTGGTCGCGCTGTCCGCCGAGGCGGCGCAGGCCGAGGGCAAGAGCTGTGGCGTCTGTGGTGAGGCCGCGTCGGATCCGCTGCTCGCCTGTGTGCTGACGGGTCTGGGTGTCACCTCCTTGTCCATGGGTGCCGCTTCGATTCCGTACGTGCGGGCGACGCTCGGCAAGTACACGCTGGCCCAGTGCGAGCGTGCCGCGGCCGCCGCGCGGGCCGCGGACAGCGCCGAGGAGGCGCGCAAGGCCGCGCAGGCCGTGCTCTCCGGCGAGTAACGAAGAGGACGAACGGGCCGGACGAACGGCCGACCCGTCACTGGACGGCTGTTCCGAGGGGCGCTCCACCACAAGGTGTGGCGCCCCTCGGGCGTTCAGTGGTGGTGTCCTTCTTCTGGTTCGTCGTCGCCGAGGTCGGGGGCGGCGCTGTAGTCGACGCCTGACTCCGGGGCGATCAGGTCGCCGGAGAGCGCGTCGGTGCAGTAGGCGTCGAAGACCTCGGCCGCGCTGAGCGGGTGCAGGCGCTCGCCTTGCAGACGCCAGCCCTGGACGCGGTCGCCGGTCTCGCCGCTGGTGCGCATGACGAGACCGCCCGCGCTGCGGGTGGCGATGCCGACGGCGAGGACCGTGGCGAACTCCAGGGCTTCGGCCTCGTCCAGGCGCGCGTTCCCGTCCTGGTCGTGTCCGGTGTGCAGGGCGGCGAGGAGTGTCTGGCCGTCGCACGGGACGCTGCACACCAGGTGGCGGGGGCCCGCGCCCGCCGTGTCGAGCACGCGCATCAGCAGGTCGGAGGCGCGGGCGAAGGCGGACCTGCCGATGTCCACGCCGCACTCGGCGCAGGCGCCGATGCCGGCCAGGAGCATCGTCGCGTACTCCCAGGTGGTCTTCCGCACCGTCTCGTCGACGAGGTCGGGGACGAGGTCGGTCAGGGCCTGGCCCTCGTACGGAACGGTGGGGCCCGCTGTCGCAAGTTCGGCGGCGAAGCGGGCCCGGCTGGCGGAGGCGTCCGGGTCGAGGCCGGTGTCCGCGCAGAACTCCTCGTACTCCTCCGGGTCGAAGAGGGCGATGCTCGTGAGCCTGCCCTGGGCCGCCCGGGATTTGAGCAGGCCCTCCACCTCGTGGAGGTAGGTCACGTGGTCGTCGAAGGTGAAGGTGCGATACCGGCGCATGGCCGCGAAGTCGTCCTCGTCGGCCAGCAGGCCGATGGTTCCGGCGACTTCGCGGCGCAGGGCGCGGCGCATGGTGTGGTGCTGGGTGTGGCCCATGATTCCCCCTACGGTCAGTCGATCAACGCTCACCCACCGTAGCGGGCGGCACTGACAACGGCCGTGGGGCGGCCTCAGGCGCGGTCGCGGGCCAGCTGCTCGTAGAAGCGGAGCAGTTCGATGTTGTCCACGGAGCCCGGGTTGACGGCCTTGTCGAGTGGGGTGCCCTGCAAGAGGCGCTTGACGGGGACCTCGATGCGCTTGCCGGTGAGGGTGTGCGGGATGGCCGGGACCTCGATGACCTCGTCCGGGACGTGGCGGGGCGAGAGCTGTTCGCGGATGGTCGTCTTGAGGCGGGCGCGCAGGTCGTCGTCCAGCGCGGCGCCGGGGGCGAGGTGGATGAACAGCGGCATCCAGTAGCCGCCGTCGGGCAGCTCGACGCCGATGACGAGGGACTCGCGGATCTCGGGGAGGCGTTCGACGGCTTCGTAGATGTCGGCCGAGCCCATGCGGACGCCCTGGCGGTTGAGCGTGGAGTCGGAGCGGCCGTGGATGACGACCGAGCCGCGCGCGGTGAGGGTGATCCAGTCGCCGTGGCGCCAGACTCCGGGGTAGGTGTCGAAGTAGCTGTCGTGGTAGCGGCTGCCGTCCGGGTCGTTCCAGAAGCGGATGGGCATCGACGGCATGGGGTTGGTGACGACCAGCTCGCCGACCTCGTCGACCAGGGGCTTGCCCTGGGGGTCCCAGGCCTGGAGGTCGGTGCCGAGGCAGGGGGCCTGGAGTTCACCGATGTGCACGGGCAGCGTGGGCACGGCTCCGGCGAAGCAGGAGCACACGTCGGTGCCGCCGCTGACGGAGGCGATCCACACTGGGCCCGTCACCTCGGCGAAGGCGTCGTGGAGCCAGCGGAAGCCGTCGGGCGGCAGCGGTGAGCCGGTGGTGGCGACGCACTGCACGCGCGAGAGGTCGAAGTCGCGCGCGGGGTGCACGTCGGCCTTGCGGCAGGCCATCACGTAGGCGGCCGAGGTGCCGAAGAGCGTGGCTCCGGTGCGCTCGGCGACGCGCCACTGGGCGCCGGTGTCCGGGTGGCCGGGGCTGCCGTCGTAGAGGACGATCGTCGTGCCCGTGAGGAGGCCGGAGACGAGGAAGTTCCACATCATCCAGCCGGTCGAGGTGTACCAGAAGAACCGGTCGTCGGGCCCGAGGTCGCAGTGCAGGCCGACCTGCTTGAGGTGTTCGACGAGGATGCCGCCCTGGGACTGGACGATGGCCTTGGGCAGGCCCGTGGTGCCGGAGGAGTAGAGCACCCACAGGGGGTGGTCGAAGGGGACGGGTTCGAAGACGGGGGCGGTGTCCGCCGAGGTGAGCGCGGACCATTCCAGGGCCCCTTCGGGGGCCTCGGTGCCGAGGAGCGGAATGTGGACGACCGCACGCACGGTGGGCAGTTCGCGGCGCAGCTCGGCGACGGTGTCGCGGCGGTCGTGCTGCTTGCCTCCGTAGCGGTAGCCGTCGACGGTGAAGAGGACCACCGGTTCGACCTGCTGGAAGCGGTCGAGGACGCTGCGGGCTCCGAAGTCGGGCGCGCAGGAGGTCCAGACGGCTCCGACGGCCGCGGTGGCGAGGAGTGCGACGACGGCCTGCGGGATGTTCGGCAGGTAGCCGCTGACGCGGTCCCCGGGGCGTACGCCGAGGGCACGCAGCTCGGCCGCCAGGGAGCCCACCTGGCGGCGCAGCTCGGCCCAGGTGACGGGGGCCGGGTCGTGGGTCTCGTCGACGTACAGGAGGGCGGGGGTGTCCGCGCGCGTGGGGTCCTCGCCGGCGCGCAGGGCGTGTTCGGCGTAGTTCAGGGTGGCGCCGGGGAACCACTCGGCGCCGGGCATGGAGCGATCGCCGAGCACGCGCGCGTAGGGGGTGGTGAAGCGCACGTCGAACCACTCGATGACGGCCTTCCAGAAGGTGTCGAGCTCGTCCACGGACCAGCGGTGCAGGGCCGGGTAGCCGCCGGTGGCGGGGGCTCCGTGGTGTTCGGCCGCCCAGGCCTGGAAGCGCGTGATCTGGGCGCCGGCGATCCGCTCCTGGTCCGGCTGCCAGAGCGGTGAGGGGTTCGCTGTGGACATGCGGCTGCTCCTGGGCTCTACGCGTCGTGGGCGGCTGTCGTGCGCACGGGCTTGGTGTGCGCGTGACACGGCTGACAGGACGATGCCACGTGATCGACTTCCGCACCAGGGTGTGCTGCTCCGGGGCGGCCGGGCGACGGCTCACAGGGCCCTTGGGTGAACGGCAGTTGAACGCGGTACACCCGCTCCCCCTTCGGTGGCAGGGTGAGCAGCATGAACGGTCGTGACCTGGTGCGTTCGGTGAAGGTGGTCGGTGTTTTCGACCCGGCCCGGAGGGTGCGCGAGGTGCGCTCCGCGTGGCGTCGGCGGCGGACCGACGCGGCCGGTCTTGCCCCTCGGGGTGCCGAGCGGGCCCGGACGCCCGGCCCTGTGACGATGGTCGAGCCGGGGCCCGGCGGCGGTGTGGTGCGGTTCGCGCGGTCGGAGCTGCGGGTGCGGGTGACGTCGGGCGGTGCCGTGTTCTGGGGCTGGGACGGGGCTGAGCCGCACCCGTCGTACGCGCTGGTGGGAGGGAGTCCCGAGGCGGATCCCCGGGCGGTTCTGGAGCCGGACAAGGAGGGCGGCTGGCGGGTGGTGTCGGAGCGGGCGACGGTGGTCGTCTCGCGCCACGGTGCGGTGGAGCTGCGGACGCCCGGTGGTGTGGTGCTGCGGCGCGATCTGCCGCCGCGCTGGTGGGAGCCGGTGGGCGGGGGGACGGCGCGCTGGGTGCAGCGGTCGGAGGTGGCGGCGGACGCGCGGTTCTTCGGGCTCGGTGGGAGGGCTGCGGGGCCACGGCTGCGGAATGGGACGTACCGCTTGTGGAACACCGATCCGGGCGGTTCGTTCGGGCCCGGTGACGATCCGCTGTACATCACGATGCCGGTGCAGTGGGTGGTCGCCGATGCCGGCACGCACCTGGTGTTCCACGACAACAGCTGGGACGGCTCGGTGACGCTCCGCGAAGGCCTGGAGGGTGCCGGTTCCGGTCATGACCGGCCGGGCTCGTGTGAAGTGCGGATAGACGGGGGGCCGCTGCGGTGCTGGGTGATGGTGGGCACTCCCGCGCGCGTGCTGCACTCCTGGGCGTCGCTGACGGGGGCGCCTGCGGTGCCGCCCGCGTGGGCGCTGGGCCACCATCACGCGCGCTGGGGCTTCGGCAGCGAGCGTGAGGTGCGGCGGGTCGTGGGGGGCTACCAGGAGCGTGGGCTGCCGCTGGACGCCGTCCATCTGGACATCGACCACCTCGACGCGCACCAGGTGTTCACGGTCGACAAGGAGCGCTTCCCCACGCTGCCGCAGCTGGCCGGGGAGCTGCGCCGGGACGGGATACGTCTGGTGTCGATCGTGGACCCGGCGGTGAAGGCCGCGCCGGGCAACGCGGTGTACGACAGCGGCCTGGCGGCGGACGCGTTCGTGCGGGACGCGGCGGGGCGGGTCGTGCGGGGTCTGGTGTGGCCCGGGGACTCGGTGTTCCCGGACTTCACCGCGGGGCGGGTGCGCAAGTGGTGGGGCGGCCTCTACGACGAGCGGCTCGCGCGGGGGTTCTCCGGCTTCTGGCACGACATGAACGAGCCGGTGTCGTTCGCGGCCTTCGGGGATACGACGCTGCCCCGGTCGGCCCGGCACGCGCTGGAGGGCCGTGGCGGCGACCACCGGGAGGCGCACAACGTGTACGCCTTGGGCATGGCCCGGGCGGGCTACGAGGCGATGCGTGAACTGCGGCCTTCGGAGAGGCCGTTCCTGTTCTCGCGCTCCGGCTGGGCGGGAATGCAGCGCTACGGAGGGACGTGGTCGGGCGATGTGGCCTCCACGTGGGACGGGCTGCGGGCCTCGCTGGCGCTGGTGTTGGGGATGGGGTTGTGCGGGGTGCCCTATTCGGGGCCTGATGTGGGTGGTTTCGATGGCAGCCCCTCCCCTGAGCTGTTCCTGCGGTGGTTCCAACTGGGGGCGTATCTGCCGCTGTTCCGTACGCATGCGGCGTTGCGGGCCGGCCGCAGGGAGCCCTGGGAGTTCGGTCCGGAGGTCTTGGAGCACGCGCGCGTGGCGCTCGCGGAACGTCGTCGGCTGCTGCCGTACTTCATCACGCTGGCGCAGCTGGCTCGCCGCACGGGCGCGCCGTATGTGCGCCCCTTGTGGTGGGTCGGCCCCGAGGACAGGGCCCTGCGGGACTGCGAGGACGCCTTCCTGCTCGGCGACGCTCTGCTCGTGGCCCCGGTGCTGTCGGAAGGGGCCGCACGACGGGCCGTACGGCTGCCTCCGGGGCGCTGGTACGACACCGTGACGGGGGCGGCCTACGAGGGGCCCGGCAACGCCGTCCTGGAGGCGCCGCTGTCCCGCGTGCCGGTGCTCGCGCGCGCCGGTGCGGTGCTACCGGTGCGTGGCGAGGACGGGAGGCTCGCCCTGGACGTGTGGGCCCCGGCCAAGGGGCGCACCGGCGGAGGTCTCGTGATATCCGACCCCGGAGACGGGTGGGACGAGCCGGAACTCCAGCGCTACGGCGTCCGCTGGAGCGGGGGCGAACTGCTCGTCGAGCGGGAGGGCGAGAAGGGCGGCGGGTACCCGGTGGAGTACGCGGTGCGGATCCGGGGCCTCACGACGTCCTAGGGGCCGCCCGCTCGCCCTCCGCGGATCAGATGTAGCGCCCTTCGAACCAGGCCCGCACCACCGACGTGTGCAAGGGGAAGGCGAGTTCGGCGGGGCGGTAGAGCAGCTCCCAGCCCTCGGTCTCGTCCGTGGGGGTGGACTGGGGCAGGTCGGCCGCGGGACGCTCCGGGAGCAGGCCGAAGAGAAGCAGATGGCCGTCGGGGGAGCTGAGGGCCTCCACGATGCGTACGTCGCGGCTGGCCGCGCTGATGCCGGTCTCTTCCTTGAGTTCCCGGGCGACGGCGTGGCGCCAGTCCTCCCGGTGGTCCACGTAGCCGCCGGGCAGGGCGGCGCCCCCGCGCGCGGGGGCGATGGAGCGGGTCACGACGACCAGGGAGGTGCCCTTCGTGTCGTAGACCGGCTGGAGGGCGATGGCCACGGGCAGGGGATTGCGGTAGACCACCGCCTCGCAGTCGGCACAGGTGCGGGGCCAGCCGGTGACGTGGTCTCCGTAGCGCGCGCCGCAGCTCGAGCAGTGGGCGTCCGGCGCGGAGTTGGTGGGGTGCTGGGTTGGGGACACGCGGCGGACTGTAGCCGATCTCCGGGCGTCGGTCTTCCGTGGAGTACGGAGATGCTGATAGACGCACGGGCATGACAGCATTTGCTCCCGCTCTGCGGAGACTCACCCTCGCCGCCGTCGCCCTCTTCGCCGTGGCCGCCGCGCCCGTGCCGGCCGAGGCGCACACGGAACCGCAAGCTCCGGCGGGGTTCGTGGCGTTGAGGGACGTCGACCCGACGATCATCCAGGAGATGCGCTATTTCACGCCGCACAACTTCGTGGGTGAGCGCGTCGACGGCTATCGGCAGCCTCTGTGCCTCCTCACCGAACCGGCCGCCAAGGCCCTGCGCACAGCTCAGCGCGCACTCCTCCGGAAGGGCTACTCCCTCAAGGTGTACGACTGCTATCGACCGCAGCGGGCCGTCGACCACTTCGTACGCTGGGCCAAGGACCTGAAGGACGAGCGGATGAAGGCGGAGTTCTATCCCCGGGTCGACAAGTCGCGGCTCTTCGAGGACGGTTACATCGCGGAGAAGTCGGGGCACAGCCGGGGTTCGACGGTCGACCTGACGGTGGTTCGGCTGCCCGCGCTGCCCACCCGGCCGTATGTGCCGGGAGAGCCTCTGAAGCCGTGCTACGCGCCCCGGGGCGAGCGTTTTCCGGACAACTCCGTGGACATGGGCACGGGGTACGACTGCTTCGACACGCTGTCCCACACGGACGATCCGCGTGTCACCGGCAAGCAGCGCGCACACCGGGATCTGCTGCGGAGCACACTGGCCAAGGCGGGCTTCGTCAACCTGCCGGAGGAATGGTGGCACTTCACGTACAAGCCTGAGCTGTTCCCGACCACGTACTTCGACTTCCCGGTGTCGCGTCGTTCGCTGCCCCACTGACGCGACGGGCTCCTCCGTGCCACGCTTCTGACGTCCCGTCAGATCTGTGGTCCTGGAGGGCACATGTCGCCGAAGCGGGTGCCTGTGGTGGCGCGGTGGTTCGCCGGGGAGGGCGATTCCTTCCGGCTGCTGGGGACGCGGTGCGCGCGGTGCGCCACGGTCCACTTCCCCCGCGAGGACGGCTTCTGCCGCAATCCGGAGTGCGGCGGCGACGAGCTGTCCGAGGTCCCGCTGTCGCGGCGGGGGCGGGTGTGGTCGTACACGGACGGGCGGTATCGCCCGCCGGAGCCGTACGTCTCCGATCCGGAACTTCCGTGGCGGCCCTACACGTTGATCGCTGTGGAGCTGGAGGACGAGCGCATGGTCGTGCTCGGCCAGGGGCCTCCTGGCGTGACCGTCGCCGACCTGGAGGTCGGGATGGAGGTCGAGGTCGTGCCCGGCGTGCTCCACGAGGACGCGGAGACGGTCTGGACCACGTGGCACTGGAGCCCGGTGGGGGTGAAGGCATGACAGGCGAGGTGGCGGTGCTCGGCGCGGGCATGCACCCCTGGGGCAAGTGGGGGCGCGGCTTCGTCACGTACGGCACGGTGGCGGCCCGCGCGGCCCTCGCGGACGCGGGCGTCGACTGGCGGGACGTGGGGTCCGTCGTCGGCGCGGACACGGTGCGCGGCGGCTATCCGGGGTATGTGGCGGGGGCGACCTTCGCCAAGGCGCTCGGCTGGCAGGGCGCGCGCGTGGCGAGCGTGTACGCGGCGTGCGCGTCCGGCGCCCAGGCCATCGCCACAGCGCGTGCGCAACTGCTCGCGGGGCTCGCGGACGTCGTGCTCGTGGTCGGCGCGGACGCGGCCCCCAAGGGGTTCTTCCGCCCTGCGGGCGGCGACCGGCCGGACGACCCGGACTGGCTGCGCTTCCGCGTCCTGGGCGCGACGAACCCCGCGTACTTCGCTCTGTACGCCCGCCGCAGGATGGCCGTACACGGCGATACGCTGGAGGATTTCGCCCAGGTCAAGGTGAAGAACGCGGCCCTGGGAGCGCTGAATCCGCACGCTCGCTACCGCACGGCCGTCACCGCCGACGAGGTCGCCGCCTCCGCCGTCGTGGCGGATCCTTTGCGGCTGCTCGACATCTGCGCGACCTCCGACGGGGCGGCGGCCCTGGTGCTGTCGACCATGGAGTTCGCCCGACGGCACGGCGCGTCCGACCCGGTGCGCATCCGCGCGGTGTCCACGGTCACGCCGACGTATCCGAACACGGTCCTGGACCTCCCGGACATCGCCACCGACTCGGCCGCCGTCGTGCCGCCCGCCGAGCGGACGTTCCGGGCGTCCATCGCGCACGCCGCGTACGAGGAGGCCGGCGTCGGCCCGGACGACCTCTCCTTGGCCGAGGTGTACGACCTGTCGACCGCCCTGGAGCTCCAGTGGTACGAGGACCTGGGGCTGTGCGGCGAGGGCGAGGGAGTCAAGCTGCTGCGCGACGGAGCGACCTCCCTGGGCGGGCGCATACCGGTGAACACCAGCGGCGGACTCGCCTCCTTCGGAGAGGCCGTCCCGGCGCAGGCGATCGCCCAAGTCTGCGAGCTGACCTGGCAATTGCGCGGGACGGCGGGAGACCGACAGGTGGCAGGGGCGCGCGTGGGCCTCACCGCGAATCAGGGGCTCTTCGGGCACGGCTCCTCAGTGATCGCGGTGCGCTGAGCCCTCTCCCGAGGGTTCTGCCGCGCGGCACAGGCCATGCCCCCGTGCGGCGCCGAGCTGTTCCGCCGGGCGGCATGTCACCGTCCCGCCCGACGGGCACGTCGCCGACCCTCCGGGCGGTACGAGCGCCCGTCACGGAAGGGGGCGCGCCGGTTAACCGGTGGCGTCGGCGACCTTGACGCTCCATCACGGGCGGTGAACACTTCCCGGTGTCAGTCGGCATCGCCGTTCTTCGGCTCCGTGCCGCTCAGGGCCCGTGTGCTCCCAGGCTCTGCACAGAAAGGGCCTGTTCAGCGGGTCATCCCCCCATGGGCGATGCGACTGCGACGGCACGCCCGTCTCCGGGGCGCGGGAGTCCCCTGCCACGGCGGATGCTGCTGTGCGTGAGCGGGCCGTAGTCGTGGGAAGCGCACCCTGCACGGAGGACCGGGGCCGTCGCCCCGGGCGAGGGACTAGGAGCCGCCATGTACTCGAACGGGGATATTTTCGTCGGTGAGGTCATCGGCACAGCGATTCTGATTCTCTTCGGCGCCGGCGTGTGTGCCGCCGTCACCCTCAACCACTCGAAGGCCAAGGGCTCCGGGTGGGTCGTCATCGCCCTCGGCTGGGGTTTCGGCGTACTGGCGGGCGCGTACACCGCGGGGCCGCTCTCCGGCGGCCACCTCAACCCCGCCGTGACGCTCGGCATCGCCATCGACACCGACAAGTGGGGCAAGGTCTGGATCTATCTGGCCGGTCAGATGGTCGGCGCCATGCTCGGCGCCGTACTCGCGTACCTGACGTATCTCGCGCAGTTCAACGCCAATGTGCCGACGAGCGGCAAGGGCGACCGGGCAGGCGGCCAAGGGGCCACGCCGACGCTCGGCATCTTCTCCACCATCCCGGAGATCCGGAACCCGGTGGCCAACCTGATCACCGAGGTGATCGCGACGATCGGCCTGGTGCTTCCCATCCTCGCCTTCGGACTCACCAAGGGACTCGGCGAGTCCGGGACGCAGACCCTGATCGTCGCCTTCCTGGTCGTCGGCATCGGCCTCTCGCTCGGCGGGCCCACCGGCTACGCCATCAACCCGGCCCGTGACCTCGGCCCGCGCATCGTGCACCAGTTCCTGCCGATCCCCAACAAGGGCACGTCCGACTGGGGTTACGCCTGGGTCCCGGTGGCCGGCCCGCTGATCGGCGGCGCCCTGGCGGGCCTCATCTACAACGCAGCCTTCTGAGCGGGCGCCCGGGGGACCTCCAGCGCCCCCGGGCCGCCTCCGCGCTCCCCGAGCAGCTTCCGACAAGGAGGAGCCATGACGGACAGCTCCGAGAAATTCGTCGCCGCGATCGACCAGGGCACCACCTCGAGCCGCTGCATCATCTTCGACCAGGACGGCGCGATCGTCGCCGTGGACCAGCGCGAACACCGCCAGATCTTCCCCAAGCCGGGCTGGGTGGAGCACGACGCCACCGAGATCTGGTCCAAGGTGCAGGCCGTGGTGGCGGGCGCGATCGCCAAGGCAGGGCTGCGCGCCGACCAGCTCAGCGCCCTGGGCATCACCAACCAGCGCGAGACCACGGTCCTGTGGGACCGCGCCACGGGCAAGCCGGTGCACAACGCCATCGTCTGGCAGGACACCCGTACGTCGGCGCTCTGCGACGAGCTGGGCGGCACGGACGGCCAGGACCGCTTCCGCGACCAGACCGGCCTGCCCCTCGCGAGCTACTTCTCCGGGCCCAAGGCGGCCTGGCTGCTGGACAACGTGCCGGGCCTGCGCGCGCGGGCCGAGCGGGGCGACATCGCCTTCGGCACGATCGACTCCTGGCTCATCTGGAACCTCACCGGCGGCACCAGCGGCGGCGTCCACGTCACGGACGTCACCAACGCCGGACGCACGATGCTGATGAACTTGGAAACGCTCCAGTGGGACTCCTCGATCCTCTCCGCCATGAACGTGCCCGAGGCGGTCCTGCCGGAGATCAGGTCGTCGGCTGAGGTGTACGGGACGGCCGTGGGACAGCTGGCCGGCGTGCCCGTCGCCTCCGCCCTCGGCGACCAGCAGGCCGCCGTCTTCGGACAGGCCTGCTACGACACCGGCACCGCCAAGAACACGTACGGGACGGGCAGTTTCCTGCTGCTCAACACCGGGAACAGGCCCGTGCCGTCCAAGAGCGGGCTGCTCACCACGATGGGCTACAAGATCGGCGGCGAGGCGCCCGTCTACTGCCTGGAGGGGTCCATCGCGGTCACCGGGGCGCTCGTGCAGTGGTTCCGCGACCAGCTCGGCATCATCCGCACGGCCGATGAGATCGAGCCCCTCGCGGCGAGCGTGGACGACAACGGCGGCGCGTACATCGTGCCGGCCTTCTCCGGCCTGTTCGCCCCGTACTGGCGCTCCGACGCGCGCGGTGTCGTCACGGGCCTGACCAGGTACGTGACCAAGGCGCATCTGGCGCGCGCGGTCCTGGAGGCGACGAGCTGGCAGACCCGCGAGGTCGTCGACGCGATGTACCAGGACTCGGGGGTGCGGATCACCACCTTGAAGGTGGACGGCGGCATGACCAAGAACAACCTGCTGATGCAGCACCAGGCGGATGTGCTGGGCGTGCCCGTGATCCGCCCTCAGATCGCCGAGACGACGTGCCTGGGCGCCGCGTACGCCGCGGGGCTCGCCACGGGCGTGTGGCACGACCTGGACGAGCTGAAGGCCCACTGGCAGCGCGACGCCGAGTGGACTCCGCGGATGGAGGCCCAGGCGCGCGACCGCGAGTACCAGAACTGGCGCAAGGCCGTGGAGCGCAGCTTCGGGTGGCACGCCGACGGCACGGACGGCAACGCCCAGGGCTGAGCCCCCGCACGCCGAGGCGACGGCGGCGGGCACGCGCGCGTAGGGGGCCGACGAGGCTCACGCGCGCGTGCGTGGCGGCGGCTCGTACCCCGGTCGGCGGGGGTGCGGGCCGCTCGCGGGGCGCGGGAGGCGGGGTTTCCGGGCCGGCTGGGCTTCCGCCGGGCTTCGGGCTCTCGCCGGGGTCAGGTGGCGACGGGCTCGCGGGCCGCTGCGCCGACCGCCATCGCGTGCTCCACCACGTCGATGAGCACCTCCTTGACGGACTCCTTCTCGCGCGCGTCGCACAGCACCACGGGGGTGCCCGGGTCGAGGTCGAGCGCCTGGCGCACGTCGTCGGCCGGGTAACGGGTCGCTCCTTCGAAGCAGTTGACTCCGACGACGAAGGGTATGGAGCGGCGTTCGAAGTAGTCGACGGCGGCGAAGCAGTCCTCTAGGCGGCGGGTGTCGGCGAGCACCACCGCGCCGAGCGCGCCGGTCGCCAGCTCGTCCCACAGGAACCAGAAGCGGTCCTGGCCGGGGGTGCCGAAGAGGTACAGGACGAGGTCCTCGCGGAGCGTGATCCGGCCGAAGTCCATGGCCACGGTGGTGGTGTGCTTGCCCGGGACGCCGTTGACGTCGTCCACGGGGCGGCCTGCCTCGCTGAGCGCCTCCTCCGTGCGCAGCGGCCTGATCTCGCTGACCGCGCCGACGAGCGTCGTCTTGCCCACGCCGAAGCCGCCCGCCACCAGGATCTTCAGCGTGACCGGCTCGACGGGGGCCGTGCCGCGCTCAGAACGCTTGAAGATCATTGCTCTCTTCTCCTGCATCTGTCATCAGTCGTGTCGCATGCGTTGGTCGGGGTGACGCGGGCCGGTCCTGTGCGGCGGGCGGGCCGTACCCGCCGCCTCCGGGGGTCTCGATCACGAGGACGTCGCCGGGGCCCGCGTCCGCCGTGTCGCTGCCGTCGAGCCGTACGACGGTGCCGTCGGCGCGCTCGATGCGGCCCGAGCCCAGGGCTCCCGGCTCGCCGCCCGCCATGCCGTACGGCGCCACGCTGCGGTGCTGGGACAGCGTGGAGACCGTCATGGGCTCCCGGAAGCGGATGCGGCGTACGGCGCCGTCTCCGCCGCGCCAGCGGCCGTCGCCGCCGCTGCCGCGGCGGACGGCGAACTCGTCGAGCAGGACCGGCAGGCGCCATTCCAGGACTTCGGGGTCGGTGAGGCGTGAGTTGGTCATGTGGGTCTGCACGACGGAAGCGCCGTGGAAGCCGTCGCCGGCGCCGGACCCCGAGGCCACGGTCTCGTAGTACTGGTGGCGGTCGTTGCCGAAGGTGACGTTGTTCATGGTGCCCGAGCCCTCGGCCTGGACGCCGAGCGCCGCGTACAGGGCGCCGGTGATGGCCTGCGAGGTCTCCACGTTGCCCGCGACGACGGCGGCGGGCGGCTCGGGTGACAGGAAGGTGCCGGGCGGGACGATGATGCGCAAGGGACGCAGACAGCCGTCGTTGAGGGGGATGTCGTCGTCCACCAGGGTGCGGAAGACGTACAGGACGGCTGCGTTGACCACGGCGAACGGCGCGTTGAAGTTGGTCGTCAGCTGGGGCGAGGTACCCGTGAAGTCGATGGTGGCCGTCCGCTGCTCGCGGTCCACGGTCACCCGCACCTTGATGACGGCACCCGAGTCGGTTTCGTAAGTGAACTCGCCCTCTTCTAGGGCATCGATAACGCGGCGCACGGAGTCTTCGGCGTTGTCCTGCACGTGGCGCATGTACGCCTGGACCACGTCGAGCCCGAAGTTGTCGATCATGCGGGTGACTTCGTCGACGCCCTTTTGGTTGGCGGCGATCTGGGCGCGCAGGTCGGCGAGGTTGGTGCCAGGGTTGCGGGAGGGGTAGCGGGCCTCGGTGAGCAGGCGTGAGGTCTCGTCCTCGCGGAAGCGGCCCGCTTCGACCAGGAGCCAGTTGTCGAAGAGGACACCTTCCTCGTCGATGGTGCGGCTGTGCGCGGGCATGGAGCCGGGCGCGATGCCGCCGATCTCGGCGTGGTGGCCGCGCGAGGCCACATAGAACAGGATCCGCTCCCCCGGGGTGTCGAAGACCGGGGTGATGACGGTGACGTCCGGGAGATGGGTGCCTCCGTGGTACGGGTCGTTCACCGCGTACGTGTCGCCGGGGCGCATGGCGGAACCGCGGCGGCGGATGATCTCTTTGACGCTGGTGCCCATCGAGCCCAGGTGCACGGGGATGTGAGGGGCGTTGGCGACAAGGTGGCCGTCCGGGTCGAACAGGGCGCAGGAGAAATCGAGCCTCTCCTTGATGTTGACCGACTGGGCCGTGGACTCCAGGCGGGCGCCCATCTGTTCGGCGATCGACATGAAGAGGTTGTTGAAGACTTCGAGGAGGACCGGGTCGGCCTCCGTGGTCGCGCGGGAACCCGTGGGCGCCGTGGCCCGTTCCATGATCAGGTGCCCGTCCTCGGTCGTCGCGGCCTGCCAGCCGTCGTCGACGACCGTGGTGGCGCTGACCTCGGTGATGATCGCGGGGCCGGTGACGGTCCTGCCGGGCGGCAGTTCCTCGCGGCGGTGCAGGGGGACGTCGTGCCAGGCTCCGCCTGTGTGCAGGCGTACGGGGTGCGTGGCGGCCGTGGCGGCGTGTGGGGCGGCGGCGCCGAGCCCGGAGAGGTCAGGGGGCTCGGTGAGGCCGGTGGCCTCCACGGAGAGGGCTTCGACGACGACGACGGGGCGGTCCAGGGTGAAGGAGTAGGTGGCGCGATGGCGTTCTTCGAAGGTGCGCCGCATGGCCTGCGGCTCGGTCAGCTCCACGGTGAGCGTGGTGTCGGTGCCGTCGTAGCGCAGGTGCGCGCGGCGCGTGACGCGGACGCGGTCTTCGGGCACGTCCTCCACGCGCAGTTCGGCGCGGGCGGCCTCCTCCAGGGCGTCCGCCGTCTCCTGGACCTGGCGCGTCGCCGCGGCTTCCAGGGGCGCCTCCACGGACTGCTCACGCATCGCCGTGATGTCGGCCAGGCCGATGCCGAGCGCGGAGAGCACGCCCGCCATGGGAGGCACGAGGACGGTGCGGATGCCGAGCGAGTCGGCGACCATGCACGCGTGCTGTCCGCCCGCGCCGCCGAACGTCGTCAGGGCGTAGCGCGTGATGTCGTGGCCCTTCTGGACCGAGATGCGCTTGACGGCGGCCGCGATGTTGGCCACAGCGATCTGGAGGTAGCCCTCGGCGACCTGTTCCGGCGTGCGGTCGTCGCCCGTGCTCGCGGTGATCTCGCGGGCCAGCGCGGCGAACCGCTCGCGGACCAGTTCCTCGTCCAGCGGCTGGTCACCGTCGGGGCCGAACACCTGGGGGAAGTGGGCCGCCTGGACGCGGCCGAGCGCCACGTTGGCGTCGGTGAGGGTCAGGGGGCCGCCGCCGCGGTAGCAGGCGGGGCCGGGATCGGCGCCCGCCGAGTCGGGCCCTACGCGGTAGCGGCTGCCGTCGAAGTGCAGCACGGAGCCGCCGCCCGCGGCCACGGTGTGGATGTCCAGCATGGGGGCGCGCAGCCGCACCCCCGCGATCTGCGTGGTGAAGACGCGTTCGTATTCCCCCGCGTAGTGGGACACGTCCGTCGACGTGCCGCCCATGTCGAAGCCGATGACGCGGTCGAAGCCGGCGAGCCGCGACATGCGGGCCATGCCCACGATGCCGCCCGCGGGCCCGGAGAGGATGGCGTCCTTGCCGCGGAACTGGCCTGCTTCGGCGAGCCCCCCGTTGGACTGCATGAACATCAGGCGCACGCCCTGGAGTTCGTCGGCGACGTGCTGGACGTACCGGCGCAGGACGGGCGAGAGGTACGCGTCGACGACGGCCGTGTCACCGCGCGGTACGAGCTTCATCAACGGGCTGACCTCGCTGGACAGCGAGACCTGGGGGAAGCCGACGGCACGGGCGAGGTCGCCGACGGCCTGTTCGTGGGCGGGGTACAGATGGCTGTGCACACACACGACGGCGACGGCGCGGATGCCGTCGCCGTAGGCCTGTCGCAGCGGTGCTTCGAGTGCGTCCAGGTCGGGGGCGCGCAGCACCTCTCCGTCGGCGGCCACGCGCTCGTCGACTTCGAGCACGCGCGCGTACAGCGCTTCGGGCAGCACGATCTCGCGCGCGAAGATCTGCGGGCGGTTCTGGTAGGCGATGCGCAGGGCGTCGCGGAAGCCCCGGGTGATGACGAGCGCCGTGGGCTCCCCCTTGCGCTCCAGGAGGGCGTTGGTGGCGACGGTGGTGCCCATCCGGACGGCGTCGATCGGTACGGAGCGCGGGTCGATCGGTACGGAACGCGGATCGATCGGTACGGAGCGCGGGTCGGCGGCGCGCAAGAGGTCCTGGGGAGCGCGGGGCCGCCAGCTGTCGCCCGCGCCCGTCTCCCGGGTTCCGGTGCCCTTCAGGGCGCCCGCTTCGGCGAGGAGGTGCGCGATGCCCGCGACGGCCGCGTCCGCGTAGCGAGCGGGGTGCTCGGACAACAGCTTGTGGGTGAGGAGGCGGCCGTCAGGACGGCGCGCGACGATGTCCGTGAACGTGCCGCCCCTGTCGACCCAGAACTGCCAGCCAGTCACGTCTCATTCCCCGCTTTCGCGCTGTTCAGAGCGCCCGGAGGCCGCTGATCACGTCGCGCAGAATACTCTCGTCCGGCAGCTCGGCAGGGGGTACGGGGCGGGTGACGTGCACCAGTTGGTCGTCCACGAGATCACCGATCAGAACGCGGATCACGCCGATCGGAAGGTCGAGTTCCGCCGCGAGTTCCGCGACGGACTGGGGGCTGTCGCGGCACAGGTCGACTATGTCCACGTGCTCCGGTGACAGCGTCTGGTCGGCCTCCGTGTCATCGGCGCGGGACTCCGCGACCACGACCGCGATCAGGTCGAGGCGGTGCTGGGCCGGGCTGGTGGTGCGGCCGCGCGTCATGGCGTACGGGCGCACCACCGGGCCGGCGTCGTCGTCGAACCAGCGTGGCGTCGAGGGAAGGGCCTGACCGTCGTCGTCGCTCATGCCCTCCCACTACCCTCCCGCGGGCAGGTCGGTGCGCGGCGCCGAACCCAGGTGCACGCCCACCCTCTTGACCAGCAGCGTCATCTCGTACGCCACCAGGCCGACGTCGGAGTCCGCGTCGGCGAGGACGGCGAGGCAGCTGCCGTCGCCCGCGGCCGTGACGAAGAGGAACGCGTCGTCCAGCTCGACGACGGTCTGCCGGACCTTGCCCGCCTCGAAGTGGCGCCCGACGCCCTTGGCGAGGCTGTGGAAGCCGGACGCGACGGCGGCGAGGTGCTCGCTGTCCTCCCGGGTCAGGTTCTTGGACACGCCCGTCGGCAGGCCGTCGCCGGAGAGGACGAGCGCTTTGCGGATGCTGGCGACACGCTCCACCAGGTCGTCGAGGAGCCAGTTCAGCTCTCCCGATCCCCCGGTCGCGGTGGTGCGTGTGTCGGCCTTCGGTGCGGTCATCGACCGTCCCCCTCAGATGTCGTTCCTGGTGCTGTGCCGTCAGGGGCGGTGTCGCCCGCGGCGTTCTCTTCGCGGCCGCGCTGCCAGCCGCGCTGGAGCGAGGCCATCCGGCTGCGTACCTCGTCGGCGTCGCGCTCGTCCGGCCCTGCGGCGGCCGGGGCGGTGTCGCGCTCCGTGCGGTGCCCGGGGCCTTCCTTGAGCTGTGGGGCGAGGTTCGCCTGCCGGACCCTGCGCGGCAGCCCTCCCAGGGCGGGCCTGCCGGGGTCCTGGGGCGCCGTGCGGGGCGGCGTCTCGGTGCTGCCTGCGGCCCGGTCCATGGCTTTCCTGTCCGTCCTCGCCGCCCGGTCCGCACCGGGCGCTGTCTCCGTGCGGGTGGTGCCCCGGGGCGGGTCCGTGGCCGGGCGGCGCCGGGGCAGCGGCCGCGGGTCCTCCTGGGGCTCGCGCCGCGCCGGGCGGGGCGGGGCCAGGTCGGGCCGGCCGCCGTCGGAGCGTGGGCGGCGCGGCGGTTCGAGGCCCGCGCGGTCGAACGTGGCGTCCTGGGCATCCGTGTCGCGCGCGCGGGTCGGGCCGACGCGGCGGCCGTGCGAGGAGACCAGCTTCGGCGTGCTGCGGCGGGGCAGCGGCGCCGCGCCCCCGGGGGCGCGTTCGCCGTCCAGGAGGTCGTCGCGGCCCGGGACGTCGTAACCGGTGGGATAGCCGGCGGGGCCGGTCGTCCGGGCGGGCTCGTCGAGAGCTGTTTCCCGCGCTTGCTGATGCTGCTCTACGGAGGTCTCGGTGACGCGGCGGCGCGGCCGGAACAGGCCACCGCGTTCGCTTTCGGTGTCCTCCAGGTCACCGAGTTCATCGAGAGTGTCCGAGAAGCCCTCCAGGCTCGCCATGCCGACGGGGGCCTCCAGCTCGACCGGTCCGCCCAGGATGGAGGCGGGCAGGCCGGGGAGCTGGACAGGGACCTGGGCGAGGGCCGAGGCGCGGTCGTCCGCGGGGTCGCCGCTCACCGCCGGGGCGGGCTGCGGCCGGTCGAGGCGGAAACCGACGCCTCCTGTGTCGGGCACGTCGTCCGTGAGCAGGGCCTCCGGGATGAAGACGACGGCCGTCGTGCCACCGTACGGAGAGGGCTGCAAGGAGACGCGGACACGCTGTCGTTGGGCCAGACGGCTGACGACGAAGAGGCCGAGGCGGTCGGTATCGGACAGTTCGAACTCGGGCGTCTCGGCGAGACGGAGGTTGGCGTCGAGGAGCGCCTCGGACGCCATGCCGAGGCCCCGGTCGTGGATCTCCAGGGTGAAGCCGTTGGCCACGTGCTCCCCCAGGACCTGCACCGCGGTGTGCGGGGGTGAGAACACCGTGGCGTTCTCCAGCAGCTCGGCGAGCAGGTGGGTGAGGTCGGCGACGGCGGGCCCGGTGACGGCGATCCGGGGCAGTCGGCGCACCTCGATGCGTTCGTAGTCCTCGACCTCGGCGACGGCCGCGCGGACGACGTCCATGAGCTGGACGGGCTTGCGCCACTGCCGGGAGGGCGCGGCGCCGGAGAGGATCACGAGGCCTTCGGCGTGCCGCCGCATGCGGGTGGTGAGGTGGTCGAGGCGGAACAGGTCGGCCAGTTCGTCGGTGTCCTCGGTCCTGCGCTCCATGGTGTCGAGGAGCGTCAGCTGCTTGTGCAGCAGGACCTGGCTGCGCCGGGCGAGGTTGACGAACACCTCGGAGACACCGCGGCGCAGGTCGGCCTGTTTGACGGTGGCCTCGACGGCGGCGCGTTGCAGGGTGTTGAGCGCCTGGCCGACCTGGCCGATCTCGTCCTTCTCGTAGCTGAGGCGGGGTGCCTCGGTCTCCACGTCGACCTGCTCGCCCGCCGCGAGGCGCCGCAGCAGGCCGGGCAGGCGCACGCCGGACGCCTCGTGGGCCTCCAGGCGCAGGCGGCGCAGGTCACGGATGAGGGCGCGGCCGACGCGTACGGAGAGCACGATGGAGATGACCACGGCGAGCAGACCGACCACGCCGACGACGGCCAGCTGCACGATCACGCCGACGGCCTCGGGGCGGGCTCGGTCACGCAGCCGGTCGATGGCCGCGTCGTTGCGCTCGGCGAGGCCGAGGAGGACCTTGTTCGCCTCCTCGTTCCAGTCGGAGGAGGTCACCGCGCGCGGAGCGTCGGGGCCGGACTCCACGAGGGACTTCTCGGCGTCGCGCAGGCGGGCGGTCTCGGCGCCGTTCCAGTAGCGCTCGTAGCGGGCGCGCTCGCCGTCGGGGAGCTGGGCGAGGCTGTTGTCGAGGAGCAAGGAGCGCTGCGCCATGAGGTCCGTGACCTGGCGCACTTCCGCCTTCGGGACGGTGCCTGTGACCAGGGCCGAGGCGATCAAGGCGTCTTCGCGGGAGAGGAGTTCACGGGCCTGGTCGACGCCGACGAGGGCGCGGCTCTGCGCGGTGATGCTCACGTCGTCCAGGGCGTTGAGCGTCGCGAGGAAGTCGTAGCAGGGGTCGGTCAGGCGCGTGTACATCTCCAGCGCCCTGTCGCGACTGATGGTGCCTTCCCCGACGGTGCGGCGCAGGGCCCCGAGGCCGTCGAAGGCGTCGAGGACGGCGGTCAGGCGTTCCTCGGAGTGCCGGTCGAGGACGTCGCGGGAGTCGGAGTCCTTGGCGGCGGACCTGACCTTGGCGACGAGTTCGTCCGTGGCGTCGCGGCTGCTGCGCAGCGCGGCGAGCGCGTCCGACGCCCGGGGGTCCGCGAGGTGGATGAGCGTCTGGCGCCGCTCCTCCTGGACGACTTGGACGGTGTCCTGGAGGGGCTTGGCCAAGTCGTCGATGATGTACGCGGTGTCGATCAGCTTGTTGGCCTCACGCCCGGTCACGAACGTGGCGAATCCCCAGATCGCCGTGAGGGACACGAGCGGCACGAGCAGCAATGCCACGATCTTCCGGCGGATCGACTTCCCGCGAAAGCGCATGGCCTCCCCTAGATCGAGCCCGTGCGACCGCGCGAATGGCCCAGGGGCACGCATGTGCGTCAACAAACGGCGCGAGCCTACTACTGACACACGAGCAACTCGAAGGCACGTCCGGATGCTTTTCAGCCGTGACGCGAAACGGACGTCGGGAGTTGTCCGCCCATTGCGGGAGATTGCCTCCCGCCCGCGCCACGCCACGCGTGACCCCATCCCCCTTACGCCTACGGCCAGTTGGCCTGAAGTGTGCGCCGCCGGGGCCATCACCCGTACGAGTGACGTCTCGCGCGGGGCGGGAATCTTCGGCGGGGCTTGTTCGTCGATCAGTACGGAAGGGGAGTACGAGGTCGAATGAGGGGGGGCGACCGGTGGGCATGGACGGTGGACGCGACGGGTTGGCGTGGGCGAGGTATCCGGACGGGGCGCGGAGGCCGAATAGCGAGGGGCGCGGGACCGAACGGCCATGTACGACTTGGCGGGTGGCGTAAAGCAGCGTAAAACGGGCAGCAGCCAGAGAGTCGGACCTGAGACTCTCGGTGGCCGCGGGGCGCGGGACAGCGTGCGTGCGACACGCGCCGTGCCGTAAGGCAGCGGGGGGAGTGACGAATTGATGAGCACGACGGAGCGCGACAAGGCGTCCGGGAAGCACGCGATCGGTGAATCAACCGGTGAAGCAGCGGGGCTGGACGTGCAGTTGGCCGCGCGAGAAGAGGGCGAGCAGGAGCTGCCGGGCCAGCCCTGGCGGGCCGAGCGCGCGCGCAGACGTGAACTGCGCAGGGCCGAGCAGGAAGGCGGCGGGGCCGGAGCGGGGGGAGCCGGGCCGCTGGGCCTGAGGACGCGGGAGGCCGCGCCGCGAGCGGACCCTGAGCACGCCGACCCTGAACGGCCCGCCCTTGAGCGGGCCGCCCCAGGACGCGCCGAGCAGCGGGAGGCCGGAGCCGGTGCTGCCGCCCTGCGGACGGGAGACGACGGCTTGGAGTACGGCGCGTATGACACAAGGCGACCACTCTGGATCGAGGAGCCCGCTGCCCGGCCGCGACTGCCGGACCCCGTGCGCACCGCCGCCGTGCGAGCCGTGCTCATCGTGGCGTTGACGCTCATACAGGCGATGACGGCGTTCTTCTGCGCGATGGCCGGGTCCTGGCTGGCCTTTCCCATGGTGCTCAGCAGCGTCGCCAGCACGGTCGCGGCCACCTGGGGCGTCCTCGACGTCTGGGTCACCCGCCAGGTGTGGAGCCAGCGCAACGGCGTCGTGTCGGCACCCAGCAGCACGGCACGCCGGCTCCGGCGCGAGCGGCGCAGGGCCCGCCGGGCGGCTCGCGTGGCCGCCCGCGCCAAGGAGGACATACGGGGGCGGGGCGCGGCTCGGCAGCTGTCGCACTCCTGAGGGCACGCGCCGCGCCTCGCGGACACCACGTCCCACCTGGCACACGAGCGGGCTGCGGGCTGCGGGGCTCTACGTGCTCGCGGGGCCCAACGGGCTCGTTGGCGGGCAGCATCGCTCCTCGCGGGCGGGCATCGCGTCCTGCGGGCGGGCATCGCGTCCCGCGGGCGGGGGCGGTGCGCCGTGCCGCTACACCGTGGCCGCGTGGCTGGCCCGTAGCTCTCGTCGGGCGCGCATGAACGCGCGCGGGCGGTCCACGGCCAGGACGGCCGAAGGGCGACCCTCGTACTCGTACACCGCCAGGAAGCCACCGTCGTCCGGAGCGAGGCCGCCCTCCTGTACGTGGACCGTGGCCGTGGCAGGGCGGTGGCCGGCGAACTGGATGCGGGAGCCGTACTGGTCCGACCAGAAGTACGGGAGGGCACTCGTGGTCTCCACGGTGCGGGCGGCGAGCAAGTTGCGTACGGCCACGCGGGGTTGCTCCGTGGCGCTCGTCCAGTGTTCGGTGCGGACGCCGCCCACGCGGGCGACGTCTCCCACGGCCACGACCTGCGGCAGCGGGGTCACGCAGCCCTCGTCACACGCGACCCCGTCGCGCAGTTCGCCGCAGCCGCTGTCGAGCCGGGTCCCCTCCAGCCAGGTCGTGTTGGGGCGGGCTCCGATGCCGACGATCACCACGCCGGCGGGGAGCAGACGGCCGTCGGCCAGCTCGACCGCGGCGACCCGGCCCCCGGTGGTGGGGGCGGACGCCGTGCGAGGCGCGGGATGCAGGCCTGCCACGCCCGTGCCGGTGAGCAGCCGCGCCCCACCCCGCCGGTGCAGGTCGGCACAGAACGCGGCCATGTCCGGGCCCAGTTGAGGGAGCAACGGCAGCGGGGCCGCCTCCACGACGGTGACATCGTGGCCGAGCGCCACGCACGACGACGCGGTCTCGGCACCGATGAAGCCACCGCCGATCACCACGACCCGGCGGGGACTGCCGGCCAGCGCGGCGCGCAGGGCGCGGGCGTCGTCGAGGGTGCGCAAGGTGTGGACTCCGGCGAGGGGCGGGCCCGGGAGGGCCCGGGCCGTTGCGCCGGTGGCGATGACGAGGCCGTCGCCGACGACCGAGCGGCCGTCGGCGAGCCGTACCGTACGGCTGCCTGCGTCGAGGCCGATCGCCGGGACGCCGAGGAGCCACTCCGCGTCCAGCTCCGCAAGTTCCTCGGCATCGGCGAGGGCGAGGTCGGGCTCGTCTGCGGTGCTGAGGCTCAGGTCTGCGTCTATGCCGGTGCCGGTGTCGGGTCTCCCGATGGCTGAGGCCGGGCCTGTGCCGTTCGCGGGGTGCCTGCCTGCGGCAGTCGCGGAGTGCGTACCGGTGCCGGTCGCGGAGTGCGTACCGGTGCCGGTCGCGGCGTGCGTACCGATGCCGGTCGCGGCGTGCGTACCGATGCCGGTCACGGGGCGCGTACCGGTGCCGGTCGCGGGATGCGTACCGGTGCCGGTCGCGGGATGCGTACCGGTGGCGGTCGTGGCGTGCGTGAGGAAGGTCTTGGACAACGGCGGCCGGTCGTACGGCGCGTGGGACTCGGCGCCGATGACCACGAGGCGGCCGTCGAAGCCCTGGGCGCGTAGCTCGCGGACCGCGTGGAGGCCGGCGAGCGAGGCGCCCACGACGACGACCGTCCTCATGCGGCGGAGCCCTCGCCCGCCGCCGCGCCCGCCTCGGCCGGGACCGAGGGCGCGCCCGTGACATGGACGTGGACCACGCCGTCCACGACGCTCACGCGGTGGGTGCGGAGGGGGCGGCGCGCGGGCAGGCAGGTCGGTTCGCCCGTCCTGAGGTCGAACGAGGCGGCGTGCAAGGGGCATTCGACCAGGCAGCCCTCCAGCCAGCCCTCGGAGAGGGAGGCGTCCTGGTGGCTACAGGTGTCGTCGATGGCGTACAGGGCGCCGTCGGCGTTGAACACCGCGACGGGCGGAGTGGTGTCGAGACGAACGGAGGCGCCCGCGGGGAGGTCGTCGAGGCGGCAGACGGGAATCATGGTGTCCCTCTGGATCTCTCGGTCGGATGTGGTGGAAGGCTTGGCTCGGACCGGAGCGGCTGGGGCCGGTCGGTGCTTGGCTCGGTGCGTCCGGTCCGGCGGGGCTCGGGCTGCCGGCCGGGGTCGGGCTTCGGGTCCCGGGCAGGTATCCGAGGCCCTGGACAGGCGCGGAGGTGCGGGCACCCTGGTCAGTCGCGGGGGTTCAGGTCTCGGCGAAGGACTCGGCGAAGGTCAGGCCCCAGCGGGGGCCAGGCCTCAACTCCCGCCGGGAGCCCGGGGCTCGGAGCCCGGCCAGAGCCATGGCCTCGGTCCTGGCCCCCCAGCTCTCTGTCCAGCTGTGTCAGGAGGCCCCAGCGCTGCTCGGCCCCGTTTCGGCTGGGGACTCTTCGGTAACATGAAGTTTCATATGGCGCACCACGTAGTGCTATACGCAACAGAATCCGGTGGGACGTCCACGGAGTCAAGGGCTTCCCTGAGACGCGGCGTCAACCGCCGCCGAGTGGTGAGAGTTGAGATATGACCCGCACGCCGAAAAGCCCTGACCAGACCGAGGAGCCGCGCCAGGACGCGTCCGGGGCCACGAGGTCCCGCGCGCGGCAGTCCGGGGCGGCCTCGGGTTCGGTGCAGTCCGTGGACCGGGCCGTGAGCGTCCTGGAGATCCTCGCCCGGCACGGCGAGGCGGGAGTCACCGAGATCGCCGACGAGTTGGGCGTGCACAAGTCGACGGCGTTCCGGTTGCTGGGGGTCCTGGAGAACCGGGGCCTCGTCGGCCAGGCCAAGGACCGCGGCAAGTACTTCCTCGGCGCGGGCGTGCTGCGCCTCGCGGGCGCCGCGGCCGTGCGCATGGACATCTCCCAGGAGGGCGGGCCCGTCTGCCGCGAGCTGGCCGACGAGCTGGGCGAGACGGTCAACATCGCGATCCTCGACGACGACGCCGCGGTCAACATCATGCAGGCACGCGGCCCCGCGTCCGTGACCGCGCAGAACTGGCTCGGCCGCCGCACCCCGCTGCACGCCACCTCCAGCGGGAAGGTGCTGCTCGCCCACCTGCCGACGACGCTGCGCGAGGGCTTGGTCGCGCGTACGCTGCCGCGCCTCACCGAGCACACGGTGACCGGCACGGTGGCGCTGCGCGGCGAGCTGGAGGCCGTCGTGGAGCAGGGCTTCGCGACGGCTGTGGAGGAGTTCGAGGTGGGGCTCGCCGCCGTCGCCGCGCCGGTGCGCGCGCACGACGGCAAGGTGATCGGGGCGCTCAGCGCGTCCGGGCCGGTGTACCGCCTGACCGAGGACCGGCTCACCGAGTTGGCCAAGCGCACGGTCGCGGCGGCCGTGGAACTGTCACGCCGCATGGGCTACGGGTTCTGACCGCGGGCGGGACCACGCGCCACCGCCCCGCCGGGCCGGGGCACGGCCGGCGGCCGCGCGGTGGGCGACGGGCGACGGGCGGCGGGCCCTCCGGGGCGCGGCCTCGGCGCGGCAGGCGTGCTGCCGAAGGTTCGCGTCCGCCCTTCGACGGCCTCTTGACGGCTCCTTGATGCCGCTCGCACGATGTTCCCGATAGCGCAACGAATCGTGGAGTACGCAACAACAGCCCGCGTTTGCGCGCAGTCGCGCAACGGTCCCGCAGAGGAGCCTGGCCGTGCCACACGAGGTCCGTGGCGTCGTCGCCGCGAAGAAGGGCGCACCCGTCGAGGTGCAGACGATCGTCGTGCCGGATCCCGGACCGGGAGAGGTACTCGTCTCCGTGCAGGCCTGCGGGGTCTGCCACACCGACCTCCACTACCGGGAGGGCGCGGTCGGCGACGACTTCCCGTTCCTGCTCGGGCACGAGGCCGCCGGAACGGTCGAGGCGGTCGGCGAGGGCGCCGGCGGTCTACAACCCGGCGACTGCGTGGTGATCGCCTGGCGCGCACCGTGCGGGACGTGTCGCTCCTGTCTGCGCGGCCGCCCCTGGTACTGCTTCGACTCGCGCAACGCGGCCCAACCCATGACGCTCCTCGACGGCACGCCGCTGACCCCCGCGCTCGGCATCGGCGCCTTCGCGCAGAAGACGCTGGTCGCGGCGGGCCAGGCCGTGAAGGTCGACCCCGCCGCACGCCCGGAGGCGGCGGGGCTCATCGGCTGCGGCGTGATGGCCGGATACGGGGCCGCCGTGCACACGGGCGGCGTACGCCGCGGCGACACCGTCGCTGTCATCGGCTGTGGCGGTGTGGGCTGCGCGGCGATCGCCGGAGCCGCGCTCGCCGGGGCCAGGCGCGTCATCGCGGTCGACGTCGACGACGCGAAGCTCGACGGCGCGACCCGGTTCGGGGCGACGGACACGGTCAACTCCCGCGGCACGGAGCCGGTCGCGGCGGTGCGCGGCCTCACCGGCGGCTTCGGCGTCGACGTGGCGATCGACGCGGTGGGCGTCCCGGAGACCTATCGCCAGGCGTTCTACATGCGCGACCACGCGGGCACCCTCGTCCAGGTCGGCGTGCCCGACCCGGCGATGACCGTCGAGCTGCCGCTGATCGACCTCTTCTCGCGCGGCGGAGCGCTCAAGTCCTCCTGGTACGGCGACTGTCTGCCCACGCGGGACTTCCCGATCCTCGTCGACGAGTACGTGCGCCGCAGGCTGGACCTGGGCGCGTTCGTCAGCGAGCGGGTCGCCCTCGACGAGGTCGAGGAGGCGTTCGACCGAATGCGGGACGGCAAGGTGCTGCGCTCGGTGGTGGTCCTGTGACGACCGCGCGCGACGGGTCCCGAAACGCCCCGCCCCAGGACACCCGGCCCTCCCCGCGGTACGCCACCGCCCCACAAGCTGGCCCCGGCAGCCCCCGCGTCGTCATCATCGGCGCCGGAATCGTCGGCTGCTCCCTGGCCGACGAACTCACCGCGCGCGGCTGGAGTGACGTCACCGTCCTCGAACAGGGGCCGCTGCCCGCCCCTGGCGGTTCCACGTCGCACGCGCCCGGGCTCGTCTTCCAGACCAGTCCGTCCAAGACGCTGAGCGAGTTCGCCGCCTACACCGTGCGGAAGTTCACCTCCCTGACCGTGGACGGCCTCCCCTGCTTCCACCCGGTCGGCGGCCTGGAACTCGCCACCACCCCGGAGCGCTGGGCCGACCTGCGCCGCAAGGCCGGGCTCGCCACGTCCTGGGGCGTACGCGCGCGGCTCGTCGGAGCCGAGCGGTGCGCGGAGCTGTGGCCGCTGCTCGACAGCGGGCAGGTGCTCGGCGGTCTGCACACGCCCGACGACGGGCTCGCGCGGGCCGTGCCCGCCTGCCGCGCGCAGATCGACCGGGCCACCCGGCGCGGCGCCCGCTTCCTCGACCGGCACACCGTGACCGGCGTCGAGCGCGCCGAGGGCCGGGTCACCGGGGTGGTCACCGACCGCGGCACGTTCCCCGCCGACCACGTGGTGTCGGCCGCCGGCTTCTGGGGCCCGGTGATCGGGCGGATGGCGGGCGTCGACGTACCGCTGCTGCCGCTCGCCCACCAGTACGTGAAGACACGGCCGCTCCCCCAGCTCGCGGGCCTCAACGACCCGCGCACCGAGGCCTCCCGGCCCATCCTCCGGTTCCAGGACCGGGACCTGTACTTCCGCGAGCACACCGACCGCATCGGCATCGGCTCGTACGCCCACCGGCCGCTGCCCGTCGACCCGTTCACCATCGACTCGTACGACGAGGCCGCCGCACGAGGGTGGTCCGTGCCCGCCATGCCATCGGCGCGCCCCTTCACCGAGGAGGACTTCGCCCCCAGCTGGCAGGACTGCTGCGGTCTCCTGCCCGTGCTCAAGGAGTCGGCGGTCGACGAGGGGTTCAACGGCGTCTTCTCCTTCACTCCGGACGGCATGCCCCTGCTCGGCCAGTCCCCGGCGCTGCGCGGCTTCTGGCTCGCCGAGGCCGTGTGGGTCACGCACTCCGCGGGCGTCGCCAAGGCGCTCGCCGAGTGGATGGTCGACGGCCGGCCCGCGACGGACGTCCACGACTGCGACCTGACGCGCTTCGAGGACGCGCAGCGCTCCCCCGCGTACGTCGCGCGGCGCGGCGCCCAGCAGTTCGTCGAGGTCTACGACGTGATCCACCCACAGCAGCCCCTCGATCAGCCGCGGCCGCTGCGCGTCAGCCCCTTCCACGCCCGCCAGGAGCAGTTGGGCGCGGTGTTCCTGGAGGCCGGCGGCTGGGAGCGCCCGCACTGGTACGAGGCGAACGCGCCGCTCACCGAGGGCCTGGAGCTGCCACCACGGGACGCCTGGTCCGCCCGCTACTGGTCCCCGATCGCCGCCGCCGAGGCGCAGGCGACTCGCGAGCGGGTCGCGCTGTACGACATGACGCCCCTGCGGCGCCTGGAGGTCACGGGCCCCGGCGCCCTCACCTTCCTCCAGCGCATGACCACCAACAACCTTCACAAGAAGCCTGGTTCGGTCACCTACACCCTCCTTCTCGACGAGGCGGGCGGCATCCGCTCCGACCTGACCGTGTCACGGCTCGCCCCCGACCACTTCCAGATCGGCGCCAACTCCCCCGCTGATCTCTCCTGGCTACTGTGGCACGCGCCGGACGACGTCCACATCAGGGACATCACCCAGGGGACCTGCTGCGTCGGCGTCTGGGGGCCACGCGCCCGCGCGCTCGTGCAGCCCCTCACCCACGACGACTTCTCACACCGCGCCTTCGGCTACTTCAACGCCCGGCGGACGTACGTCGGCGACGTCCCGGTGACGGCTCTGCGCCTGAGCTACGTCGGTGAGCTGGGCTGGGAGCTGTACACCACCGCCGACCTCGGCCTGCGTCTGTGGGACACGCTGTGGGAGGCGGGCCGTGACCTCGGCGCCGTCGCGGCCGGGCGGTCCGCCTTCACCAGCCTGCGCCTGGAGAAGGGCTACCGCGCCTGGGGCCACGACATGACCACCGAGCACGACCCCTATGAGGCCGGGCTCGGCTTCGCCGTGCGGCAGGACAAGGGCGACTTCGTCGGCCGCGCGGCCCTGCGGGAGCGCGGCCCCGCCACCCGGAGGCTCACGCCGCTGCTCCTGGACGACCCGGCCGCCGTCGTCCTCGGCAAGGAGCCGGTCTACGTCGAGGGTGCCCCGGCCGGATACGTCACCAGCGCCGCGTACGGCTACACGCTGGGCCGCTGCGTCGCCTACGCCTGGCTGCCCCCGCTGCCCACCGGAACACCCGCGTCCATCGAGTACTTCGGTGAGCGGCTGCCCGCGACAGTGGCCGACGAACCCCTTTTCGACCCCGAGATGACCCGCATCAGGTGCTAGCCGTCCGCTCCCCGCACCGACGCCCCCTTGGAGACCCGCAGCCCCTTGGAGACCCGCATGTCCCGCACCACCCCCACGTACGACGTGATCGTGATCGGCCTGGGCGGCATGGGCAGCGCCGCCGCCCACCACCTGTCCGCGCGGGGGGCCCGCGTCCTCGGCCTGGAGAAATTCGGCCCCGTGCACCAGCGCGGCTCCAGCCACGGCGGCTCCCGGGTCACGCGCCAGTCGTACTTCGAGGACCCGGCGTACGTACCGCTGCTGCTGCGCGCGTACGAGCTGTACGAGCAGGTGGAACGGGACACCGGGCGTGAGATCGCCCGCCTCTGCGGTGGAGTGATGGTCGGCAGGCCCGACGGACGCGTGGTCTCCGGGGCGCGGCTCTCGGCCGAGACCTGGGGGCTTCCGCACGAGATGCTCGACGCCCGTGAGATCCGCCGCCGCTTCCCGACGCTCACGCCCCGTGCCGACGAAGTGGCGCTGTTCGAGCGCAGGGCGGGCCTCCTGCGGCCCGAGAACACCGTGGCCGCGCACCTCCAGCTCGCCAACCGGCAGGGCGCCGAGCTGCGCTTCGAGGAGCCGGTCGTCCGGTGGGAGCCCTGCCGAGGCGGCGTACGCGTGCACACGCCCGAGGACACCTACACCGCGGGCCAGTTGGTGATCTGCCCCGGTGCCTGGGCGCCCGAGCTGCTCGCGGACCTCGGGGTGCCGTTCACGATCGAGCGGCAGGTCATGTACTGGTTCCAGCCGACCGGCGGCGTCGGCCCCTTCCTGCCCGAACACCATCCGATCTACGTGTGGGAGGACCCGGAAGGCGTCCAGGTGTACGGCTTCCCCGCGATCGACGGGCCCGACCTCGGCGCGAAGGTCGCCTTCTTCCGCAAGGGTGAGGTCTGCACGCCGGACACCATCGACCGCACGGTCCACCCGCACGAGGCGGCCGCGATGGCCGCCCACATGATCCGGCACATCCCGTTGCTTCCGGGGCGCCTGCTCAAGGCCGCGACCTGCATGTATACAACCACGCCCGACGAGCACTTCGTCATCACCCGGCATCCCGCCCACCCGGAGTCCGTGACGGTGGCCTGCGGGTTCTCCGGGCACGGCTTCAAGTTCGTACCCGTCGTCGGCGAGATCGTCGCCGACCTGGCGCTCGACGGCACCACCGCGCACCCCGTCGAGCTGTTCGATCCGCGCCGGATCACCGGCGCCCTGCCCGCCACGGCGCCCGCCTAGGAGGACCGACGTGACGACCCAGGTGTCCAGGAGCCTCCTCGCGACCCTGCCCGGCCGCTCGTACACCGACCCCGAAGTCTTCGAGCGCGAGCGTGAACGGGTCTTCGAGGCGCTGTGGGTGTGCGCCGCGCGCGCCGCCGACCTCGACAAGCCCGGCGCGTACCGCACCGTCCAGGTCGGCCGCGAGAGCGTCCTGCTCACCCGTGCCCGCGACGGCGGCCTGCGCGCCTTCCTCAACGTCTGCCGCCACCGGGGCGCCCGCCTGTGCGCGGACGACGCGGGCGAGGTGCGGCGCGGCCTCCAGTGCCCGTACCACGCCTGGACGTACGGCCTGGACGGCCGGCTCGTCGCGGCACCGAACCTCACCGGGATGCCCGACGTCGACCGGGCCGCGTACGGCCTGGTGACGGTGGCGCTTCGGGAGTGGCTCGGCTACGCCTGGGTGTGCCTGGCCGACGAGCCGCCGTCCTTCGAGGAGACCGTGGTCGGCGACGTCACCGCGCGCCTCGGCGACCCGACGGCCGTCGAGCGCTACCGCGTCCAGGACCTGGCCCTCGGCCGGCGCGTGCGCTACGACGTGCGCGCCAACTGGAAGCTGATCGTCGAGAACTTCATGGAGTGCTACCACTGCGCCACCATCCACCCCGAACTGACCGACGTCCTGCCGGAGTTCACCGACGGCTACGCCGCGCAGTACTACGTCGGGCACGGCGCGGCCTTCGGCGACGAGGTGCGCGGCTTCACCGTCGACGGCAGCGCGGGCTTCGGGCGCCTCCCGCAGGTCGCCGACGACCAGGACCGCCGCTACTACGCGATCACCGTCAGGCCCACGGTGTTCGTGAACCTCGTACCGGACCACGTGATCGTGCACCGCATGGTCCCGCTCGCCGTGGACCGTACGGTCGTCGAGTGCGACTGGCTGTACGCACCCGACGTCGTGGCCTCCGGGGCCGACCTGTCGAAGTCCGTGGAACTCTTCCACCGGGTCAACGAGCAGGACTTCGCGGCGTGCGAGCGCACCCAGCCCGCGATGAGTTCCCGCGCCTACCGGAACGGCGGGGTGCTCGTGCCGACCGAGCACCACATCGGGGAGTTCCACGACTGGGTGACCCGGCGGCTCGGCTGAGCACCGCGCGCCGTCCGAAGCCCGGGAGGCCGCCGCCCCGTGACGCCCTCAGGGCGTCACGGGCCGCTTGTACATCCGTGTCGCCGTGATCTCCCCGTGCACCGTCTCCTCGGCCGGGGCCTGCTGCTCCTGCGGCAGGCCCGGCCGCAAGTGCTCCTCGACGCTGATGTACTTCAGGCCCGCCCGCAGGTCCGCGTCGTTACGCAAGCGGATGACAAGCGGGAACTCGGCGAGCGCGGTCGTGTCGAACAGGCCGGTGGTGTACAGCAGCTGGACGCCGAGGGCGTCCGACACGGCGCGCTGGAGCTCCAGGAGGTACGTGGCGTTGGCGCGGCCGATGGGGTTGTCGAGGAACAGGGTGCCCGCGTGGCGGTGCTTGTCGCGGCCCCGGTCGTTCGACCGCAGGGCGGCCATCGTGCAGTACAGGGCGATGGCGGCGGTCAGCAGCTGACCACCGGAGAACACGTCGCCCATCTGACCGACGGGGACGCGCTCGGCGCGCAGCACGGCGTCGGGCTTGAGGATCTCCACGGCGATGCCGCGCGGCTCCAGGGCGGCCTGCACTCCCCTGAGCAGCAGGGACATGCCGTCCCTTCGCAGGTCGGAGTTCTTCTTTATGGCCGCGCGGGTGGCGTCGTCGATGACCACGCCGAGGCGCTCCACGAGGGTGGCCTGGTCGGGCTCCTCGAAGCGGATGCGCAGGAATTCCTGGCCCGACCACTCGCCGAGGCCTTCGGGGAGCCGGGACAGGCGCTGGGCGGACCGCAGGGTGGCGAGGGCCGACTCGACGAGGCCGCGCAGCCGGTCGACGATGCTGTCGCGGTTGCGCTCCAGCTGCTCCAGCTCGTCGGTGAGGACGCGCAGGCGGGGCGCGAAGGCGTCCGCCCACTTCTTGGCGTGCTCGGGCAGCGCGGCGGCGGGCAGCTCGCGGATCTGCTGGCGGGCCGGGGTGCGGACCTGTTCGTAGCGGGTGGAGTTGGCGTGCCGGACGAGGACGTCGCTGGCCTCGCGGACGGCTGTCTCGGCGGCGGACAGGTCGGCGGCGCAGCCGCGCAGCGAGCGGCGGGCCTCGGCGGCGGCCTGGCGGGCCTCCTCCAGGGTGCCGGGATACGGCTCGGGCCGCTCCTCCTCGTCGGTGTCGTGGTGCTCGCGCAGCAGGTCGCGCAGGAGCGCGGCCGTCTCGTCGAAGCCCGCGGCGGCGTCATCGGTGGCGCGGTGGGTGTGCAGGAGGGCGGCGTGCGCCTCCTTGGCCCGGGTCAGGGCCTCGCTGTGCGCGGCCAGCTCGCCGGTGGCGGTGCGCAGCAGCGCCTGGGCGTGCTCGGCGTCGGCGGGGGTCAGGTCGTCGGGCAGCTCGGTGTGCGCGTCGCCGTCCTCGGGCGCGTGCCGCTCGGCCTCGCCGCGCAGGCGGCCGAGCTGCTCACTGGCGGCGGACGCGCGGGACTCGATGAGCTGGACCTGCGCCTCCGCGCGCGCGGCGGCGGCCTGCCGGGAGGGGCCGTCGGCGCCGTCGGTGCCTTCGAGGAGCTGGGCGGCGCGGGTGCGCACCTTGTTGCTGAGCCGGTCCAGCTCGGCGAGGGCGGCGGACTCGTCGCTCTCGGCGCGGGCCTGCTCGGCGCGCAGGTCGGCGCCGACGCCGACCTTCTCGTAGAGCTGCGAGGCCGCGCGGTAGGCCTCGCGCAGCGCGGGCAGCGCCGCCTTGGGTGCGTCGTCGTCCAAGGCGTCCGGGGCGTACGGGGCGTCCAGGGCAAGGTCCTCGGGCGCCCCGGCGATCTCGGCGCGCTCGGCGCGCAGCGCGCGGGCGGTGCGGCGGGCGTCGTCGGCGGCGCGCTGCGCGGCACGGCGGTCCTCGTCGGCGGCGCGGGCGCGGTCGAGGCAGGCCTGGGCACGGGCCTCGGACTCCACCGCCTCGTCGGCCAGTTCGCGCAGTTTCGTCTGCCATCCGGCGCGCTCGCGCAGCCGGTACGCGAGGCCCGCGAGCGCGTCGGCGACGCGGCGGGCGCGCTGGGCGGCCTCCTGCCGCTCGTCGCGCACGCGCGCGGCGTCACCCGCGACCTCGTCGGCCTCGGCGCGCGCGGTACGGGCCTCGGTCAGCTCGGTCTCCGCCTCCTCGGCGAAGGCGCGGGCCTCGCGCGCGGCGGCGGCCAGCTCGGCGAGGCGTCCCGCCGGGCAGCCGGAGCGCCAGGACGTGAGCCGGGCGGCCAGCTCCCGGTCCTTGGCCAGGCGCTGGGCGAGCACGCGGATCTCGTCGTCGCGCCGGGTGGCGCGGGCGCGCAGGGCTTGCCGCTCCTCGTCGGCGGCGTGCTCGTCGTGCATGGCCGGGTTCGGAGGTACGAGGAAGACGGCGCAGGCGGACTCCTCCGCCGCGGCTTCGCCCCCCGGGGCCGGGGCGAGGAGGGCGGCGGCCGTGCCGACGGCGACCGTGGAGCGGGGCAGCAGGGCGGCGCCGGAGAGCGCCTCGCGGGCCCGCACATGCGTGTCGGGGTCGGTGATGATGACGCCGTCGACGAGTTCGGGCCGGGCCGCGAGCACGCGCGCGTGGTCGGCGGGGTCGACGGCCTGGGCGAGATAGCGCCAGCCGGGCAGCGCCGGGATGCCGTGCTCGCCGAGGAACTCGACGGTGGCCAGGACGTCGGGGCCGGGCGGAAGCAGACCGCCGTCGCCGAGCGCGCCGAGGATGCGGGCGTCGTCGGCGGCGGCGGTGCGCAGCTCGAACAGCTGCCGCTCGGCGGCGGCCACCCCGTCCTCCAGGAGGGCGCGCAGGTCGTCGGCGCTGCGGTCGAGGTGCTCGGCGGAGAGGGCCGCGTCGGCGCGGCCTTCGTGGTCCGCGGGCGCCTCGTCCTCGGGCGTGCCGCCGGTGGCGTCGGCGGCGGTGGCGCGGCGCGGCTGCGGCACCCCGGCGCCGGGCGCGCCCGCGCTCGCGGGGCCGGGCAGACCGAGGAGTTCCGCGAGCCTCTCGTCGCGCGCGAGGGACTCGGCGGTGCGCCGCTCCGCTTCGTACGCCTGCTCGGCGGCCGTCGCGGCGTCGGCGGCGCGGGCCGCGGTCAGCTCGGCGCGGGCCTCCGCGGCGGCGGCCTCCTTGGCGTGCTCGGCGGCCCTGCGCCCGGCCTCGCGGGCGGTGTCCCAGGCGGCGACCGCGGTCTTCTCCGCGTCGCTCGCGGCGAGGGCGGCGCGCGCCGGGTCGGCGTCGGGCGCGCTGTCGTCGAGCCAGCCCGCGCGGACGGCCTCGGCGGTCTCCTGCTCGACCTCGGCCAGGCGCTGGCGCAGGTGGCCGGTCTCGCTGCGGGCGCGCTGCGCCTCGGTGGCGGCGGCGGTGGCGTCGCGGTGGGCGGCCTCGCCGGTCTCCTGGAGGGTGGCGGAGCGCTCCTCCTCCTCGTTCGCGTGCGCCTCGGCGCCCTCGGCCGCCGTGTGCAGCGCCCGGACGAGGTCGGCGGCGGCCTTGGCGCGGGCGGCGAGCGCGGGGGCCGCGTCCCGCTCGGCCTCACGGATGGCGGCGGCCACGCGCGCGGAGCGGTCGGCGGCCGCCCGGTGGCGCAGGACGGCCTCGGCGGCCTGCCACGCCGCGTGCAGGGTGCGGGCGTCGGCCAGCTCGCGGCGCTGGGCGGTGGCGGCCTTCTCGGCGACGGTGAGCGCCAGGGAGGCGTGCCGGTAGGCCAGTTCGGCGGAGATGAGCGCGGAGCGCTCGCGGGCCTGCTCGGCCGAGGTGACGGTGTGCGCGGCGGCCGTGACCTGCTCGGCGAGGTCGGCGGCGCGGCCACGCTCCTCGACGGCGCGGGTGGACAGGCGCCGGGCGAGGGTGCGGGTGCGCCGCTCGGCGCCCGCGTGCACGTCACGCGCGCGTGCCCGGGTCTCGGCGGCCTCGACGATGCGGCCGAGCAGGTCGACGGAGCCCGCGGTGAAGTCCCGCTCGGCGATCAGCTCGGCGCGGCGGCCCAGTTTGTTGCCGAAGCCGTGGACGAGGTCGGCGAGGCCGTCCGTGTCGCGCGTGTCCGTGACGGCGCGCAGCAGCAGGTCGGTGAAGTCGGAGTCCTTCTTGACGGCGAACAGGCCCGCGGCCTCGCCCTCGTCGGCGTTCATCTCGCGCTGGTAGCGGAAGAGTTCGGGGTCGAGGCCGAGGTCACCGAGGTGTTCGTTCCACCGGTCGTGGATCTCCTCCCAGTGGACTTCGAGGTGCGGGTACGCCTTGCCCGCCTCCGTCAGGGCGTCCCGGAAGCCCTTCATGGTGCGGCGGCGGCCCTGCGCGGCCGACGCGCCCTCGGCTGCGGGCCTGACGGCGGTGGACTCGGCCACGGGCAGCGAGTCCAGGCTCATGCCGGGGCCCGGCCGGAACGAGTACCAGGCCTCGGCGAACTTCCGCGGGTCGTTCGAGACCTGGCGGCCGCGCCACTCGCTGACCTTGCCGACGACGACGCACTCGCCGGTCAGGGTGTGCTGCCACTCCAGGGCGACGTGGCCGCAGTCGTCGGCCAGCAGGAACTTGCGCAGGACGCCGGAGCTGGCGCCGCCCAGGGTGTTGCGGTGGCCCGGCAGCATCACCGAGAAGATCAGCTTGAGCAGGACCGACTTGCCGCCGCCGTTCTCCAGGAAGAGCACGCCGGCGGGCGCGGGCCTGCGCGGCGGGCCGACCGGCTCGTCCTCGAAGAACTCCGCCTGCGCGGGCGCGGGGTCGGGCACCACGTCGCCGACGCCCCGCAGGTCGAGGACGGTGTCGGCGTAGCGGGCACCGGCAGGTCCGATGGAGTAGAGGCGGACCCGGGACAGCTCGTACATGGCGGCGGACTCTCGTCGTAAGTCGGTGACTCGTGCGGAACGGCGGGGCGTCGGGGCGGGGCTCCCGGCGGTGGGGCCCGCCCCGGAGGGTCAGGAGTGGAACGGCAGGCCCGCGTCGGCCACCAGCTCCAGGTCTTCGGTGTCGTCGGGGGGCAGGAGCGTCGCCGAGCCGTCCGTGACGGGGACGACGCCCAGCTCCAGGAGTTCGGCCATGGCGGCGCTGCCCGCCATGTCGCGCACCTGGAGCTGATAGCGCGCTGTCGTGCGGTAGGTCCCGCCGGAGTCGTCGCCGGTGCGCTGGAGGAAGCCGGAGTCGGTGAGGAACGCGACGGCCTTGCCGACGATGCCGGTGGTCGATCCGGCCAGCCTGCGCGCGTCCTTGGTGGCGCCGGTGGAGCTGCGCCGGGCCCAGACGCGCCAGGCGGCCTCGAGCGCCGGGGCGCTGGTGGCCGGGTCGGTGTTCTCGCCCTGCTCCTCGGCGCGCTCCTCCAGGCGGCGGCAGGCCTGGCGGACGAACGCGTCGACTCCGTTGACGGTGACGCGGCCGATGTAGCCGTCGTCGGCGAGGTCCTCGGGGCGGGGGAAGGCCATGGCGGCGACGGCGAGGTGGGCGAGGCCGTGCAGGAAGCGGTCGGTGGCGTCGGCGGCGGCACGCCGGGCGTAGTCGCCCATGCGGACGGCGAACACGGAGTCCTCGGCGGCGGTGACCGCCATCCCCGCGCGCGGGGACACCTCCAGGACGACGAGGCCGAGTCCGGTGGCGACGGCGTCGGCCAGGCGCGCGAAGGCCGGGTCCTCGCGGTAGCGGCGCAGCAGGTCGCCGTACTCCTGGTCGCGGGCGGGCTGGAGCTTGGGCTGGAGCCCGAAGGCGACGAGCCGGGCCGCGTCGGCGGCGTCGGCCGGGGTGACGGCCGTGGGGGCGGCCGGGGCGGGGGCGGAGTCCGGCTCGCCCCACGCGGCGTGCTCTGCGGGGTGGTCGGTCACGGCTGCGGCTCCTCGCGGGGGTGGGTCGGTCGTACGTCTCCTGGGGTGCCCGGGGCGGTGCCGCGGGCCCGGGGGGTCACGCCGCCTCCGTACGGTCGGCGGCCATGCCTGCGGCGTCGAGCAGGGCCGTGCCGACGACGAGGTCGGCGCCGCCGAACTCGGGGTCGTCCAGGTCCGTGCCGTCGTCCACGGCGAAGAGGAGCTGCTCCTCGCCCTGGCGGTAGGCGGTGCCCACCGGCGGGCTCGCCGCGTGCACGGCGAGCAGGGCGACCAGATACGGCAGGTCGGGGTCGCGGCGGCGGGCGTCGGCGAGCAGCCCGGAGAGCCTGCGCGGCGCGTCCGGCGGCAGGGCGAGCAGCTCCATGGCACTGGCCAGCTGCTCCTCGCTGAAGCGGCTGTCGTCGGGGGTGGCGATGAGGTCGGGCTCGGGCATCTCGGCGCCCAGGTGCTCGCGCTCCATCGGCGGGGTCAGGAGTATGTCGACGAGGTCGCCGACGCGGACGGACACGGGGGTGCGCAGGCCCGTGCCGTGCGCGAAGAAGGCGTCCGTGACCCGGGTGGCCTGCTCGACGGGGAGGGGGAGCACGGGGGCGACGAGCTGGCCGTACAGGTCCAGGCCGGTGCGGGCGGCGGGCGTGGCGAAGGCCTGCCGGTCCTGCTCGGCGCGGAACAGGGGGCCCGCTTCGAGGAGCCGGGACTGGAGCTGGGTGTGGCGGCGGATGCAGTCCTTGACGATGTCGACCAGCTCGGCGGCGCGGCGCTTCTGCTCGGGGTCCTCGGACTCGTCGCGGGCCTTGCGGATGTTCGTCAGGATCGCGTTCTCGTGGCGGTAGCGGTCGGCCACGTGGTCGAGGGCCTCGGCGATCATGTCGGGGACGGCGCGCAGCCAGTCCACCGCGCGGACGTTGCGCCGGGTGGCGTCGAGGGCCTTGCGGAGCGTCTCCGAGTACTGCACCGTGCGGTAGCGCGCCTGCTCGGCGGCGAGCTGGGCGTCGGCGAGGCGGCCCCTGCTGATGAGCACCTCCAGCTTCACCTCGGCGGCGATCTGGGCGCTGGTGACGTCCGTGTCGAGGGCCCCGACCAGGACGTTCACGGCCTCGTCGGTGGTGCGGAGGTAGACGCCGCCGCCGTATCCGGGGACTTCCTCGATGAGTTTGAAGTCGTAGTCCCTGCGGACGTACGTCCCGTCGGGGTCGAAGGTGCCGTAGACCGCGCGGAAGCCGCGGTCCACGCTGCCGACGTTGATCAGGTTCTCCAGGACCCAGCGGGCGACGCGCTCGTGCTCGGCGGCCGGGCGGCGCGGGGCCTGGGCGGCGACGCGGGGCAGCAGGCGGGCGACGATCTGCTCGTGGTCGGCGCCCGTGTCGAAGTCCATGTTCAGCGTGACGAGGTCGATGGCGGACAGGGCCACCTCCGCCATCGCGTACACCGAGTACTCCCCCGCGAGGTTGGCCTTGCGGGCGTCCAGGTCGTGCAGCGGCGCCGTGCACGCGAGCGCGCGCAGGCGCCGCGCCAGGCCCTCGTCGGCGGCCGGGCCCGGCGCGGGCCGCGGCCCCGCGCTGAGCTGGGGCGGAGCGGTGTCCGATACGGCAGGCGAAGTCACGGTGCACAGACTAGGTCCTCGGTCTGACAACGGTCGAAACGACGCAGATGCACCGCGCGGGGCCGGGCTCCGGCGCCGGGCCCGCGGCCCGCCTCAGCGCGCGCCGAGCCCGCCCTCCGCGACCCGTCGCGCGTAGGTGTCGACCAGGCCGCGCCGGGAGTCGTCCAGGTAGGCGGCGAGCAGCCGCTCGGCCTCGGGCCCGGCGCCGGTCTGGAGGGCCTCCAGGAGCTGCCGGTTGCGGGCGAGGTAGGGCTCGTGCAGGCGGCGCGGGTCGTCCACCACGTGGAAGGCGAGGCGCAGTTCGGCGAAGACGCTGCGCATCAACTCGTCGGTGCGGTCGCTGCCGGCGAGCGCGACCAGTTCGCGGTGGAAGTGGATGTTGGCGGTGGACACGCCCTTCCAGTCCCGCGCGCGGGCGGCCGCCTCGCCCTCGGCGACCGCGTCGGCGAGTCCGTCCACGGCGTACGGCGGCTGTCCGAGGCCGCGGACGACGGCGCACTCGACCAGGGTGCGGATGCGGTAGATGTCCTCGACGTCGTCGACGGTCAGGACCCGTACGAACACGCCCCGGTTGAGTTCGTGGACGAGGAGCCGCTCGTGGGTGAGCAGCCGGAAGGCCTCGCGCAGGGTGTTGCGGGAGACGCCGAGCGCACCGCCGATGCTGTCTTCGGAGAGGCGCGTTCCAGGGGGGAAGTACCCCTCGGCGATGCGGCTCCGCAGGATGTCCGCGACGCGCTCGGCGGTGCTGGTGCGGCCCAGCAGCGCGCGGTCGTCGGCGAGACCCGTCAGTTCAGCCATGCTCAGCGATCCCCTCAGCCATGCCGGGATTCAACCGCAGAGACAAGAACGAGACAACACGGGTATTGAGGGATCGTTGAACAATCCTCTACGTTGTCCGGCAGACGGCTCCCGCTCCCCGCCGGGCGCCGTCATGCTCGGCCCGTCACCAGCACCCGCGGCGCTTCCGGACCCCCTTCGGCACCGCTCATCACCAGCAGCCTCCAGCACCGCCAACCCCTCTGCGAGGTGCCCATGAGCACGACCCCACCGCCCTCCCCGATATCCGTCGACGGCCTCCGGGGCGAGGCCCGGCCTCCCGACGACGACGGCGCGTTCGGCTGGCTGCGTGCGCTCGGGCCGCGCGGCCGCCGTGCCTTCACCGGCGCCTTCGGCGGATACGCGCTCGACTCCTACGACTACTTCACGCTGCCGCTGACGATGGTCGCCCTCAAGGCGTACTTCGACCTGAACAGCGGCCAGACCGGCCTGCTCACCACCGTCACGCTGGTCGTCTCCGCGGTGGGCGGCGCCGTCGCGGGCGTCGTCGCCGACCGCATCGGCCGCGTGAAGGCCCTGATGATCACGGTGGTCACCTACGCGGTGTTCACCGTCGCCTGCGGCTTCGCGCCCAACTACGAGACCCTACTGGTCTTCCGCGCCCTCCAAGGCCTCGGCTTCGGCGGCGAGTGGGCCGTCGGCGCCATCCTGGTCGCCGAGTACGCGAGCGCCAAGAACCGCGGCCGCACGCTCGGCGCGATCCAGAGCGCCTGGGCCGTGGGCTGGGGCCTCGCCGCGATCGTGTACACCCTGGTCTTCCAGTTCCTGGACGACGACATCGCCTGGCGCGTGATGTTCTGGACGGGCGCCCTGCCCGCGCTGCTCGTGGTCTACGTACGCCGCAACGTCCACGACGCCCCGGAGGCCGCCGCCGCGCGCGAGAAGAGCGCCGACAAGGGCTCCTTCACAGCCATCTTCCGGCCGGACCTGCTGCGCGTCACGTTCTTCGCGGTCCTGCTGTCGACCGGCGTCCAGGGCGGCTACTACACGCTCGCCACCTGGGTGCCCACCTACCTCAAGGACGACCGCGGCCTCACAGTCGTCGGCACCGGCGGGTACCTCACGTTCCTGATCACCGGTGCCTTCCTCGGCTATCTGACCGGCGGGTACCTCACCGACAAGCTGGGCCGCAAGCGCAACATCACCCTGTTCGCCTTCCTCTCCGCGGCCAGCATCGTCGCCTACACGAACATCCCCGACGGCGCCAACGGCCTTCTCCTTGTGCTCGGTTTCCCGCTGGGCTTCTGCATGTCGGCCATCTTCAGCGGCTTCGGTTCGTTCCTCAGCGAGCTGTACCCGGCCGCCGTCCGCGGCACCGGACAGGGCTTCACGTACAACACCGGGCGCGCGATCGGGGCCGTGTTCCCCACCACGGTGGGCTTCCTGGCGGACAGCTGGGGCACGGGCGGCGCGCTGATCTTCGGCGCGTTCGGGTACGCGCTCGCCGTCGTCGCCCTGCTCGGGCTTCCCGAGACGCGCGGCAGGGAGCTGCTGTGACCCCCGCGGAGGCACGCGGGAGGTTCCGGGCGGGCCTGAGCGTCCCGACGGCGGGCTTGGCCCCGGGGCACACCCAGGCGAACCTGATCGCCGTCCCCGCCGACTGGGCGTACGAGATGCTGCTGTTCTGCCAGCGCAACCCGAAGCCCTGCCCGGTCCTGGACGTCACCGAGGCGGGCTCCTGGACCACGCCGCTCGCCCCGGGGGCCGACCTGCGCACGGACCTGCCGAGCTACCGCGTGTGGGAGCACGGCGAACTCGTCGACGAGCCCGCCGACGTGCTCGCGCACTGGCGCGACGACCTGGTGGCGTTCCTCATCGGGTGCAGCTTCACCTTCGAGTGGTCCCTCGCTGCGGCGGGCGTGCCGCTGCGCCACATCGAGCAGGGCCGCAACGTCTCCATGTACGTCACCGACCGCCCGTGCAGGCCCGCGGGGCGCCTGAAGGGACCCATGGTGGTCTCCATGCGCCCGGTCCCGCCCGCGCACCTGGCCGCGGCGATCAGGGAGAGTGCCCTGCTGCCCGCCGTGCACGGCTCCCCCGTCCACTGCGGGGACCCGGCCGGGCTCGGCATCGCCGACCTCGGCAAGCCCGACTTCGGCGACCCGGTGGACGCCGAGCCCGACGACATCCCGGTCTTCTGGGCGTGCGGGGTCACGCCGCAGGCCGCCGTGATGGCCTCCCGGCCGCCGTTCGCGCTCACGCACGCGCCGGGCCGGATGTTCCTCACCGACGCGCGCGACGACCAGTACCGCGTGGCCTGACCCGCAGCGGCACGCACGGTGCCCACGCGCGCGTGGGCACGCGACAACGACAGGAGCGAGTACGTTCATGACCTGGGCCTCGATCGACCTCAACGCCGACCTCGGCGAGGGCTTCGGACGCTGGCGGCTCACCGACGACGAGGAGCTGCTGTCCGTGGTCACCAGCGCCAACGTGGCGTGCGGCTTCCACGCGGGCGACGCGGCCACCATGCGGCGCGTGTGCGACCGCGCGGCCGAGCGGGGCGTGCGGATCGGCGCCCAGGTCTCGTACCGCGACCTGGCGGGCTTCGGGCGGCGCGCGATGGACGTGCCGTCCCCGGAGCTGGCGGCCGAAGTGGCCTACCAGATCGGCGCCTTGGAGGTGTTCGCCCGGGCGGCGGGCGCGCGCGTGGCGTACGTGAAGCCGCATGGCGCGCTCTACAACCGGGTGGTCCACGACGCCGAGCAGGCAGCGGCCGTCGTGGACGGGGTGCTGCTCGCCGGCGACCGCCTTCCGGTGCTCGGCCTGCCCGGATCGCGCTTCCTGGAGTCGGCGGAGAAGGCCGGACTCCCCGTCGTCACCGAGGCGTTCGCGGACCGCGCGTACACCGACGAGGGCACCCTGGTGCCGCGCGGCACGGACGGCGCCGTCATCACCGAGGCGGACACGGTCGTCGAGCGGTCCGTCGGGATCGCCCGGTCCGCCTCCGTGACCGCGCACAGCGGACAGCGCATCCCGGTCCGCGCGCGCTCCTTGTGCCTGCACGGCGACACACCGGGAGCGGTGGGGCTCGCCCGGCAGGTCCGCGCGCGCCTGGAGGCGGCGGGCGTCCGGGTGGAGGCGTTCGCGTGAGCCTTTCCCGCGCGCGACCGCGCATGACCGTGCTGCCGATGGGCGAGCGGGCGCTGCTCGTCGAGCTGCCCGACGGCAACACGGCCGAGGCCCTGCACGCCGAGCTGCTGCGCCGCCGTGCCGCCGGTGAGCTGTCGGTGCGGGAGATCGTCCCGGCGGCCCGCACGGTGCTCCTGGACGGCCTGGACGCCCCCGAGCGGCTCGCCGCCCGCCTGCCCTCCTGGGAGATCCCGCCCGTGCCCCCGCGCGCGGAGGACGTACTCGAACTCCCCGTGCGCTACGACGGCCCCGACCTGGCGGACGTCGCCGCCCTGTGGGGGGTGCCGGTGCGGGAGGTGCCGCGGATCCACGCGGCGGCCGAGTTCCGCGTGGCCTTCTGCGGGTTCGCCCCCGGCTTCGGCTATCTGACGGGTCTCGCCGGACTGCCCGACGTGCCGCGCAGGGCCACGCCGCGCACGGCGGTGCCCGCGGGCTCGGTGGGCCTCGCCGGGCCGTACACGGGCGTGTACCCCCGTGCCTCGCCCGGCGGCTGGCAGCTGATCGGCACCACGGAGGCCGTGCTGTGGGACCACGCGCGCGTACCGGCCGCGCTCCTGACACCGGGTGTGCGGGTCCGCTTCGTCCCGGAGGCCCGATGACCGACCGGGCCTTCGCCGTCGTACGGGCCGGGGCGCTCACCACCGTGCAGGACGAGGGGCGGCCCGGCCACGCCCACCTCGGGGTGCCCCTCTCCGGAGCCCTCGACCGGCCGGCCGCCGCGCTCGTGAACCGTCTCGTCGGCAACCCTCCCGAAGCGGCCGTCCTGGAGACCACCCTCAACGGCTGCGCGGTGCGGCCCCGCTGCGCGGTCACCGTCGCGGTGGGCGGCGCGCCGTGCCCGGTGACGGTGGACGGCAGGCCCGCCCCCTGGGGGATGCCGGTGCGGGTGCCCGCCGGGGCGCTGCTCGACGTGGGAACCGCTGTCTCCGGAGTACGCGCGTACCTCGCGCTGAGCGGTGGTGTCACCGTCGAGCCGGTGCTCGGCAGCCGCTCCACCGACCTGCTCTCGGGCCTCGGACCACCGCCCCTCGCCGACGGGGCGGTCCTCCCCCTGGGGGAGACGGGATCGGCTCACGCGCGCGTGGACGTCGTCCCGCACCCGGCACCGCCGGGCGAGCTGGTGCTGCGCCTGACGGCCGGGCCGCGTACGGACTGGTTCACGCCCGAGGCACTGCGGACCCTCACCACGCGCGCGTACCGGGTGTCGTCGGCGAGCAACCGCATCGGCCTGCGCACCGAGGGGCCGCCGCTGGAGCGGGCGGTGAGCGGGGAGTTGCCCAGCGAGGGCATGGTGCTCGGTGCGGTCCAAGTGCCCCCGGACGGCAGGCCCGTGGTGTTCCTCGCCGATCATCCGACCACGGGCGGCTATCCGGTGGTGGGCGTGGTGCGGGGAGCGGACCTGGCGGGCGCGGCGCAGGCGGTGCCGGGGACGCGGGTGCGGTTCGTGGCCACCGGGGCGCTCACGCCGCCTCCGCCCTGCTCTTGGCGACCGTGAGCCCCGTGAGCGCCGCCGCGACCGAGTGCGCGGCCCGTACGTCCAGGCCGCCGCTGGTGCCGCACAGCCCGTGGCGCACCTCCGCCGCGGCCAGGGCGATGAGCTGGGGCAGCAGGTCGGCGCAGCGCCGGGCGACCCATCCGGTGCCCGCCGTGGCCAGCCACCACAGGCTCGCCGAGCGGGTGGGCGGCGGCAGTTCGGGCTCGTGCCCCGGCGCGGGCCCGACGGCCAGGCCCTCGGCGGCGAGCAGGGCGTGGCAGCGGGCGGCGAACACCCGGTGGCCGCGCTCGCCGGGATGCAGCCGGTCCGCGCTCCACAGGGTGCGGTCGGCCACCCACTCCTGGTCGGCGGCGTGCAGGTGCAGCGCGCCGTGGCGGTCCGACAGCGCGTGCACCACGGCGTTCACGGCACGCTGCCGCCGGGCCAGGGGACGGCCGAGGGCGCCGGGGAGCCCGAGCATCGCCCCGGGGTCGGGCAGGCAGGCGGTGAGCAGGGCGGCGCCGCGCCCGGCCACCGCGCCGTAGACCTCGTCGAGGCGCGCGGCCACGGCCGCCAGGTCGAAGGTGCGGCGCAGCGTGTCGTTGACGCCCACGACGACGGACACGAGGCCGGGGCGCAGGGCCAGCGCCGCGGGTGTCTGGCGGTGCAGGACGTCCCAGGTCCGGGCGCCGTTCACGGCCAGGTTGTGGAACTCCACGGGCCGCTCCGGCGAGCCGATGCCGGCGGCGAGCAGGGCCGCCCAGCCCCGCCAGGCGCCGTCCACAGGGTCACCCACGCCCGCGGTGAGCGAGTCCCCCAGGGCCACGTAGGTGAACGTGCTCATCCGCCACCGCCGCGCCCCGGCAGGGCCACCGCGCCCGGGGCCTCCCGCGCCACGTCGGCGCCACCGCCGCGCCCCGGCAGGGCCACCGCGCCCGGGGTCTCCCGTGCCACGTCGGCACCGGCGTCGTGCGCCGCCAGGAACGCCGCTACCGCGGTGTCCCACCCGAAGCCCTCCGCACGCGCGCGTGCGCGCTGTCGCCGGTCGCGCTCGGGCCTGGCGAGCACCGTCCCGACCGCGTCCGCGAACGCGTCCGCCGTGTCGGCGGCCACCGCGCCCGCCCCGCCCACGATCTCCGGCAGCGCGGACGAGGCGCTGGCCACCACGGGCGTGCCGCACGCGAGCGCCTCGAGCGCGGCGAGCCCGAACGTCTCGCACGGCCCCGGCGCCAGGCACACGTCGGCGGTGGCCTGGAGCGCGCCGAGCGCGGTGCGGTCGGCGACGTGCCCCAGAAAGGTCACCGGCAACCGCCGCTCCCGGGCGCGCTGTTCGAGGCGCGCCCGCAGCGGCCCGTCCCCGGCGACGACGAGCACCGCGGGCACGCCACGCGCCCGCAGCCCCGCCAGGGCGTCGAGCGCCCTCCCGGGCCGTTTCTCCACCGAGAGCCGGGAGCACAGCAGGAGCAGCACGTCGCCCCCACGCGCGTGGGCGGCGCGCAGGCGGGCGTCCCGCAGCCCCGGGTGCCACTCCCGCAGATCGACCCCCAGGGGAGCCCGTACGACGTTGCTCGCCCCTACCCGGACGAATTCGCGTGCGGCCCACTCGGTGGTGCACACCACGCGCGCGTAGGCGTACGCGGTACGGGAGTTCAGCGAGTCGGCGGCCCGCCGGGCCAGGCGCGGCGGCAGCCCCCAGGTGCGCATCACGGCGCCGGCGGCCTCGTGGGAGACCATCACGGCGGGCACCCGGGCGCGGCGCGCCCACGCGCCGGTCCAGCGGAGCGTCGTACGGTCCGACACTTCGAGGCGGTCGGGGGCCAGGCGCTCCAAGACGCGGGTCACCCCCCGCCGGTCGGCGAGGACGCGGTAGCCACCCGTGCCGGGCAGTTCGGGCCCGGGCACCGTCACGACGAGGCCCTGTTCGGTGTCGGCCACCGAGGCGCGTTCCCCGGGGACGATCAGGACGGGCTCGTGCCCGGCGCCCCGGTAGCCCCTGCCCAGCTCGCGCAGGGCGGTGCGGAGGCCGCCCGAGGAGGGCGTCACGAAGTTGGCGAGGCGCACGATGCGAAGGGGGCCCGTGTGTCGCACGGACAGCGACTTGGGCTGTCCGGTGGCCGTGCGGGGGCGTGGCACGAGGGCGAGGCCTTTCCGTCGCACGAGCCTCGGCCCCGCCGCCTCGTTCCCGGCGCCTGTTCCGGCGCCCGGCTGCGCGTCCGCCATGCCCCGTGTTCCCGTTTCCGGCGTCATGCCGCCACCGCCGTCCGCTCCACGAGCACCTCTTCGTAGTGCTCGACGAGTTGGTCCCCGACGGCGTTCCAGGTCCGTCCCTCGACCGCGGCGCGTCCTGCGGCGCCGTACGCCGCCCGCAGGCCGGGATCGGCGGCCATGGCCCAGACGGCATCGCGCACGGCCTCGGCGTCGCCCGGCGGGACGAGGCTCCCGGTGCGACCGGGGAGGACCAGGTCGAGCGGTCCTCCCACCGCGGGCGCGACCACCGGGACACCACTGGCCATGGCCTCCTGCACGGTCTGGCAGAACGTCTCCAGGGGCCCGGTGTGCACGAAGACGTCCAAGGAGGCGAAGATCCGGGCGAGTTCGTCGCCGGTACGCCGCCCGAGCAGCAGCGCGCCCGGCAGCGCCGCGCGCAGCGCGGCCTCGCTCGGTCCGTCGCCCACCACGACCACGCGCACCCCGTCGAGGCCGCACACCCGCGCCAAGAGTTCGACGCGCTTCTCCGGGGCGAGCCGTCCGACGTAGCCGACGAGGAGTTCGCCGCCGGGGGCCAGCTCGCGCCGCAGCGCCTCGTCGCGCAGCGACGGGTGGAAGCGGCCGGTGTCCACGCCGCGCGGCCACAGGCGGACGCGCGGAACGCCGTGGGCCACCAGGGCGGCGCGGGCGGCGGAGGACGGCGCGAGGGTGCGGTCGGCGGCGGCGTGCACGCCCCGGATGCGCCGCCACGCGGTGGCCTCGCCCATGCCCATGTACGTGCGCGCGTAGCCGCCGATGTCGGTCTGGTAGACGGCGACGGTGGGGATGCGTCGGCGGGTCGCGGCGGTCATGCCCCGGGCGCCGAGCACGAACGGGCTGGCGAGGTGGACGAGTTCGGCCCGGTGCGCGCTCAGCGCCGCGGCCAGGCGGCGGCTGGGCAGCGCCACCCTGACCTGCGGGTATCCGGGCAACGGCACGGAGGGCACGCGGACGACGGGGCACGGCGCGCAGCCCTCGGGCCCGGACTCGGCCCCGGGCACGGTGGCCGGGGCGACGACGAGGGGGTCGTGGCCGCGGGCGACGAGCTGCCGCGCGGTCTGGAAGGCGCAGTGCGACACGCCGTTGACGTCGGGCGGGAAGGACTCGGTGACGATGACGACACGCATACCGGTGTTGTCGTCAGATGGGGCGTGCCCACGTCAACGTGGATCTTTCCTGGCGAGGAACGTCCCATGAGCGTTCCGCTCCGCGCGCGGCGACGGCCTTCCGGGCCGGACGGTCCCGCTCGGCACCGGGCCCGTCGCCGCGCGCAGGACTCTCACACGGCGGGCGCGTCCGGCCCGATGCGGTTGCGCACCGCGGACTGGACCTCGTCCTCCTCGGCGGGGTCGGTGGCGAGCCTCCTGAGCTGGGCGGCGACGCGCGCGTCGCCGGTCTCCGCGTGCCGGGCCGCGACCTCGCGGGTGGACTCCTCGCAGTCCCAGAGGCACTCGACGGCGAAGCCCGCGGCGAAGGAGGGGTCCGTGGCGGCGAGCGCGCGGGCGGCGCGGCCACGGAGATGGGAGGAGGCGGTCTCGCGGTAGACGTGGCGCAGGACGGGCGCCGCGCAGCCGATGCCGAGGCGTCCCGCGCCGTCGACGAGCGGCCACAGCGTCGGCGCGTCCGGGCCCTGGCCGCGCACGGCCTCGCGCAGCGCGCCGAGCACCAGCTGGCTGTCCTCCGCGCCGCCCCGGCAGGCGAGCACGCGCCCTGCGGCGGCGCCGAGCGCGTCGGGGCGCCCGGCCCACTGCCGGGCCCGCTGCACGGCGGCCACGGAGCGCATCCGCTCGAAGGTCTCGGCGGCGATGTCCACGACGACGGACGACGCGCTCCGCACCGCCTCCTCGATGAGGTCGAGTACGTCGGGGTCGTGCGCGTCGGCGAGATAGCGCAGGGCGGTGCCGCGCGCCCCGTCCGCGCCGTGCCGCGCCGCGGCGATGATCTCGGCCCGGTCCTCGGGCCCGGCGACGGCGCCCAGGCAGCGGGCCGCGGGCACGTGCAGCGCCGCGCCGCGATCGAGCCCTTCCTGGGCCCAGTCGAGCACGGCCCGGACGCTCCAGCCGGGGCGCGGCCCCGAGGGTTCCAGCTGGCGCTGCCAGCGGTCGAAGGAGCCGCGCTCCTGGGCGGCGCGCACCCGGGCGCCGATCTCCGGGCGCGGATCCTCGGCCCACAGCCGCCACGGCCGCGGTTCGAAGGCGTCGCGGACGGCGACGGTGAGGGCGGCCTCGCCCTCGGGGTCGGCGGGGAAGCGGGCGAGCACGGGCCCGGCGAGGGCGCGCAGGGCCGCGTCGTCGTCGCGCAGGGCCAGCTCGTCCAGGGCCCAGGCCCAGTTGCTGCCGTACTCCGCGTACCGGCGCAGCATGCGCAGGGCGTCCAGGCGGTCGTAGGAGGCCAGGTGACCGAGCACCGAGAGCGCGAGGCCGGTGCGCGAGTCGTCCGTGACCAGGGCGTCCTCGGGGTCGAAGAGGTGGCGCTCGACCGCGTCGAGCTCGCCGTTCAGGTCCAGATACAGGCGGGCGTAGTACAGGGAGCGGTTCTCCACCTGCCAGTCGTGCCGGGGGTCGTTGAGCACACAGTGGTCGAGGGCGGCGAGCGCCTCGGCCCGTGGTGCGGTGAGCGCGTGCAGGGTGCCGTCGCCGCGGCCCCTCTGCAACAGGCCGAGCAGCGTACCGCTGGGCGCTATGACCGGTTCGAACATGGGAAACAGCCTCACATCAAGCGTCGACGCAACCGGGAATCCGCATTACCTGGCCGTGCGCCAACACGTCGGGCCGCCCGCCGTCTCTTGCTTGTCGAAGACCATTTTCCTCTGCCTTTCGTCGGTGGCCCGGGGGGATACCGGACCCCAGGTCCGGGTTCGGGCCGATCACGGGCCACGCGCTGCGGCAACATCTGCCCCGACGTCATGTCCGTGAATCACGTCGTCATGATGACCCAGCGGTTCCACCCGCCGCGACCACATTTCCGGCGCCCCCCGCGCACCAGGTCGGCTACCCCGGTCAGGCGGCCCCGAACAGCGTGAGCAGCTCGACCTTGTCGAACATCCGTGCGGTGTCAATCGCCGACGGGGTGCCCGCCGCCGGATCGGCGCCTCCGTCGACCAGCGCCCTGACGACGTCGTCCGCACCCTTGAAGACGGCGCCCGCGAGCGGCGTCTGCCCCCGGTCGTTGGCACGGTCGACGTCCGCGCCACGCTCGACGAGGGTGCGTACCGCCGACGCGTGGCCGTGATACGCGGCGAGCATGAGGAGCGAGTCGCCGCTGTCGTTGGTCAGGTTCACCGGGACGCCCGCGTCGACGTACGCGGCGAGGGCGTCGGTGTCGCCGGCGCGCGCCAGATCGAAGATCTTGCCCGCCAGCTCCACGACCTCGGGGTCGAGGGCTTCACCCATGGTGGTGCCCGCCTTTCGTGATGCGCGTGGGCCGGGCCCCAGCGCGTGCTGGGGCCCGGATGGTTCCCGGCTGCGCAGCCGTGCAGCCGTACGAGTGAATCGACAGGGTACTGCCCGTCACGGCACATGACCGACCGCGTCCGCGGCAAAGATCACCGCGGGCGCGGCCGACCGCCCGCCCCTCACCCCGTACGGCCCGGCGACCCGCCGCCGTTCAGGGGAAATATCCAGAATTTCCCCCATTTGCACCCGTTCTCGTATGGATACATGCTGTGAGCCTGGAAGTACTGATGGTGACTGTCCCCCCGCAATCAGGAGAACTCTCATGGTCCTGTCCATCTCCGGAGTCGTGCTGCTCGGCATCATCGTCTTCCTGTTCTTCCGCAAGGACGGACTCAAGGCCTCCCACGCCCTGGTCTGCGCCCTGTTCGGCTTCTTCCTCGCGGGCACCGCCATCGCGCCGAGCATCAAGGCGGGCAGCGCGAGCCTCGCGAGCCTGCTCGGCGGGATCAAGTTCTGACGGCTGAGCCCCTCACCACCACCTCGAGGAGACCGACGTGGCCCGGCGCCCTCTCCCCCGCATCCTGAGCACCGGCACCGCCCAGATCGCCCGGGGCCGGGAGCACATCGCGCGCAGCCGCGAGCTGGCCCGGTCGGCCGCCGACAGCGCCACCGACGTCCTGCACCCGCTGATCACCATCACCCGAGGGCTGCGCCGCCTCGCCGGAGCCGGGCGGCGCAAGTGGTCCGCGACCCCCAAGGACCGGCGGGGGCCGCTGCTGTTCCTCGTCGCCTCGGTGATCCTCGTGGTGGCCCTCATCCCCTACGGACCGCTGCTCGCCGTCATCTGCCTGATGGCGGCGGCCGCCTGGAAGGGCCGCGAGCGCACCGTCCCCGCGCCCGCAGGCCCGGACGAGGCGCAGGCACAGCGCCTGCAGTCCCTCTACGAGGCGCTGGTGCCGTACTTCTCCGTCCCGGAGGACCCCAGCCCGCTGTTCACGCACGGCGGCGAGTGGGAGAAGGCCTTCCCCGCGTACGAGTTCGACGACACGGGCCGCGTGTCCCACCTCGTGGTGCGCTATCCCGCGTACTTCACCGACGGCGAGACCGAGTCCCGCGCGCGGATCGAGCAGTTGCTGCACGCCAAGTCGGGCCGCGGGCGCGAGTACCACTTCGAGTGGGACGAGGAGGGCAACGCCCTCACCGTGGACGTGCTCCCGCCGCTGCCCACCGACATCGCCGCCCAGCGGTTCGTCACCGCTCCCGGCGAGACCGTCCTCGGCTTCACCGACCCGACCTCGGTCCAGCGCACGCTGCCCGTGGCCGACGGCGACGCGCGGCGCGACGTGCCGCCCGTCGTGTGGCGCACCGGGCCCCGCTCGACCGAGCCGCACCTGCTCGCCGTCGGCCAGCCGGGCAGCGGCACCACCACGCTGCTCCGCTCGATCGCCCTCCAGGCCCTCCGGCACGGCGACGTCGTCATCGTCGAGGGCAGCGGCACCGGCGACTACGCGTGCCTCACCGGGCGCGAGGGCGTCCTGGCCGTCGAGTGCGGCCTCGCCGGAGCCCTCGCGAGCCTGGAGTGGGCGGCGCACGAGACGGAGCGGCGGCTCATCGCCGCCAACCGCGCCCGGCAGGCGGGCCAGCCGCCGCCCGAGGACACCAGGCGCCCGCTGTGGATCCTCCTCGACCGCCCGAGCACGCTCGGCCACCTGGCCGAGGCCGACGGGCACCGGGACCCCCAGGCCCTGCTCCAGGTGCCCCTGCGGCACGGCCGGGCGGCGGGCGTCACCGTCGTCGTCGCCGACCAGCTCGACAGCGTGGACACCCTCAGCGACGCGGTGCGGCAGCACACCCGCGCGCGCGTGGTGCTCGGCCCCGCCACCCCCGACCAGCTGGAGCGGTTCCTCGGAGCGGCGCCGCACACGACCCCCACGGCCGACGTCCCGGCGGGCCGCGGCTACGCCCGGCTCGGCACGGGTCCGGTGCACCGCCTCCAGGTCCCCGCCACCCCGGACCCGTACGACGACGCGACGAGCGACGCGCACCGGCGGGCGGTCCTCGAACTGCTTCCGGGACGTTCGACCCCCGCGGACGCGGCCCTCACGGCAGCGCCCGCCGCCGCGGAGGGATGAGGCGCGGGGCCCTCACGCCACGAACGACTGCGGCGCCTGCATCCCCCCGCCCGCCCCCTTCTCCACCAGGCGGGCCGCCGCCGCGAGCCGTACCGCCGCCTCGTCCGCGACCGCTCCCCCGACGGTGAACGGCAGCCGTACATAGCCCTCGAAGGCGCCGTCCACGCCGAAGCGGGGCCCGGACGGCACGCGGACGCCGACGCGCTCGCCGACCTCGGCGAGGCGCGAGCCGGACAGGCCGCCGGTACGCACCCACAGGGTCAGGCCGCCGTGCGGCACCTCGAACTCCCAGTCGGGCAGCTCCCGGCGCACCGCGGCGACCAGAGCGTCGCGGTTGTCGCGGGCCTGGGCCCTGCGCACGTCCACGGCCTCGCGCCAGCCGCCGGTGCTCAGGAGCCAGTTGACGGCCAGCTGCTCCAGGACGGGCGTGCCCAGGTCGGCGTACGCGCGCGCCGCCACCAGGCTGCGGATCACGTCGGGCGCGGCCCGCACCCAGCCGATGCGCATGCCCGCCCAGAAGGCCTTGCTGGCGGAGCCGACGGTGATGACGGTGGCGCCCGCGGGGTCGAAGCCGCAGACGGGGCGGGGCATCTCGACGTCGTCCAGGGCGAGTTCGCTCATGGTCTCGTCGACGACGAGGACGGTGCCCGCCGAGCGTGCCGCGTCCACGAGCTTGCGGCGCTGGTCCTCGTCGGCGAGGGCGCCGGTGGGGTTGTGGAAGTCCGCGACGACGTACGCGAGGCGCGGCGCGGCGTCGCGCAGCACCTGCCGCCAGCGGTCCAGGTCCCAGCCGCGCAGCCCCTCGGCCATCGCGACGGGCACGAGGCGGGCGCCCGCCTCGCGCATCAGCTGGAGGATGTTGGCGTACGAGGGCGACTCGACGGCGATGCGCTCGCCGCGGCCCGCGAAGAGGTGACAGATCGCGTCGATGGCGCCCATGGCGCCGGTGGTGACCATGATCTGTTCCGGCATGGTCGGGATCCCGCGCGCGGTGTAGCGCTCGGCCAGCATGGCGCGCAGGGCAGGCAGGCCCGCCGGGTAGTCGCCGTGGGTGTGGGCGTACGGAGGCAGCTCCTCCAGGGCGCCCTGCACGGCGCGGGTGAGCCAGGGTTCCGGGGCGGGCAGGGCGGCGCAGCCCAGGTCGATCATCGAGCCGACGGCTTCGGGCGGCAGGGGTTCGAGCCCGCGCGCGGGGAGCGGGTTCCCGGCCGGGACGGCGGTCCAGCTGCCGGCTCCCCTGCGGGACTCCAGGAACCCCTCGGTGCGCAGCGCCTCGTAGGCTGCGGCGACCGTGGTGCGGCTCACGGAGAGCGCGACGGCGAGTTCCCGCTCGGCGGGCAGGCGGGCGGCCACGGGGATGCGTCCCTCTAGGACGAGGAGCCTGATGCCGTCGGCGAGGGCGCGGTAGGCGGGCGGGCGGCGCGTGCCCGCCCCCGCCGGACGCGCCTGCTGGGAGGTGAGCAGCCGGGCGAGCTGGGTCGAGCCCACCGCCGATGTCCACTGAGCCATGATCCCAGTCCACCTTCATCGAATTGGCCATGGTTGGCGCCTTGCGCCAAGCCACAGAGTGTCATGAGTCAGGCCACTACCACCACGGGGGTACCTCTTGTCCAGGCAGCATCCAGATCCGTCCGCCCCGGCGCCCGCGCGCCGGGGCCGGTCCGTGCCCAGGCTGCCGGGCGGCGGCCACCTCTCCCGGCGCCTCGTGCAGCTGTACGCGGGCCTGGTCCTGTACGGCGCGAGTTCGGCGCTGCTCGTGCGCGCGGGCCTCGGCCTGGAGCCGTGGAACGTGCTGCACCAGGGCCTGGCCGAGCGGACCGGCCTGTCCATCGGCGCCGTGACGATCTTCGTGGGTGCCGCGGTACTGCTGCTGTGGATCCCGCTGCGGCAGCGGCCGGGCCTCGGCACGGTGTCGAACGTCTTCGTGGTGGGCCTGGCGATGGACGGCGCGCTCGCGCTCATCCCGGACGCGCACGGCCTTGGTGTCCAGATCCCGCTGACGGCGGCGGGCATCGTCCTCAACGGCGTGGCGACCGGCCTCTACATCGCTGCGAAGTTCGGAGCGGGCCCCCGGGACGGCCTGATGACGGGTCTGCACGAGCGCACCGGCCGCTCGATCCGGCTGATGCGCACGCTGGTGGAGGTGGCGGTGGTCGTGACGGGCTTCGCGCTCGGCGGCACCCTCGGCGTGGGCACCGTCGTGTACGCCGTGACGATCGGACCGCTCGCCCAGTTCTTCCTGCGTCTCTTCAGCCTCCCCGCGTCGCCCCCCAGGGGCGTGGTGGCCGTCGGCGCGCCGATGGAGGAGGCGATACTGCCTCGGTGACCACGCGCGTACGCCATCCGTACCTCGACCATCCGGGGCCGCTCGCCTTCGCCCACCGAGGGGGCGCGGCCGAGGGCCTGGAGAACACCGCCGTGGCGTTCCGGCGCGCCGTCGACCAGGGCTACCGCTACCTGGAGACCGATGTGCACGCCACGGCGGACGGCCGGCTCGTGGCGTTCCACGACGCCACGCTCGACCGGGTCACGGACGGCACCGGCGTGATCGCGCGGCTGCCGTGGCGCGAGGTGCGCCACGCGCGCGTGGCGGGACGTGAGCCGGTGCCGCTCTTCGAGGACCTTCTGGAGGCGTTTCCCGAGGCGCGCTGGAACGTGGACGTGAAGGCCGAGCCCGCGCTCGTGCCGCTGCTCGACCTGGTCGAGCGGGCCTCGGCGTGGGGCCGGGTCTGCGTCGGCTCGTTCTCCGAGGCGCGGGTGGCGCGGGCCCAGCGGCTCGCGGGCCCGCGCCTGGCGACGTCGTACGGCACGCGCGGCGTCCTGGCGCTGCGCTTGCGCTCCCTGGGGGTCCCGGCGCTCCCACGGGTGTCGGCGGTGTGCGCGCAGGTGCCCGAGACGCAGTCGGGCGTCCGGGTGGTCGACCACCGCTTCGTGCGCGCCGCCCACGCGCGCGGGCTCCAGGTGCACGTGTGGACGGTCAACGACGCGGCCCGTATGCACGCGCTGCTCGACCTGGGGGTCGACGGCATCATGACGGACGACACACAGACGCTGCGTGACGTCCTCAAGGACCGGGGTACATGGGTGTGACCGCCTGCCGCGCAGGGCGCGGACCTGCCGATTCCGGGCCTGATTTAGCAACGAGGCGCGAAGGCCGGTAGTGTACGCCTTTGGCCTGCCAGGCGGACCGTTACTGCGTGCTGAGTTTTCAGCAACGCTGGGTGACATCTGTTGTCAGATGTGACAAACCGGGCGTCGGTGGGTACAACAAGGGGCGGCATACGACGGCGACGCATGACCCGGTACGGGAATCTTTACCGCCGACCGGACGTTGTCCGGATGACGACGACAGCGACACCTGTCCTGTGGGCGACAAGCCCGGGAGGCACGATTCATGAGTGAGCGAGCTCTTCGCGGCACGCGCCTCGTGGTGACCAGCTACGAGACCGACCGCGGCATCGACCTGGCCCCGCGCCAGGCCGTGGAGTACGCATGCCAGAACGGACATCGATTTGAGATGCCGTTCTCGGTCGAGGCGGAGATCCCGCCGGAGTGGGAGTGCAAGGTCTGCGGGGCCCAGGCACTTCTCGTGGACGGCGACGGACCGGAGGAGAAGAAGGGCAAGCCCGCGCGCACGCACTGGGACATGCTCATGGAGCGCCGCACTCGAGAAGAACTCGAGGAGGTCCTTGAGGAGCGCCTGGCGGTCCTCAGGTCCGGCGCGATGAACATCGCGGTGCACCCGCGTGACAGCCGCAAGTCCGCGTAAGCGCACGGCGGTTCAGTAATAGCGACGAGGGCCGGGGGGGGGGGGGGGGGAGAGGGCCGGGGCCCGTCCCTTTCCCTCTTGGGCTCACAGCAATGGGTATGTCGAGGGAGGGGGGGGGTGCCTGTCAGTTCCCAGACCGGAAGCGG